>SEDW01000346.1 GCA_004193325.1 Pseudomonadota bacterium
TCGAGAATATTTCTTCGAGTGCATTTTTCGTAGAAAGGGTTTGGAGGTTCTCAAAAAGAACGGCCCGCATCAAAGGCTGGCCGATAAGTTCTACAAGAATAAACCCGTTTGCCTGAGACAGCCGCGCAATGCGCGCAGTGGCTTTGCCAAGCTCAATCACAGATCTTGCCGATAGAGGGACGTCGATTCCTGCTCGAAGATTTCCGCCCTTCTCGATCAGCTTTCGTTTACCGTCTATTCCAAGACTCGATGCCCATATGTGTTTTCTTGAACTTAAGCCCTCTGATGATGGAACTGTCTCCACTGTCGGAGTGGAGATTTCGGAAGGTTTGGGCAGGAGTGTGGAGTAAGACTGCGAAGGTTCATTTGAGCCCGCTGGAAGGCTCGGTGAAGGCAGTCCGTTTCCATTCCCCGCTATAGAATTTAGGCTGGATGGGAGGGCCTCATTTTTTGCATTGCGACGAATGGGTTGACGCTCTGTCTTGGCGATGGTCTCAACGGGCTTTTTCTTGTGGATCTGTACATCAACGTTTAAGGGAATGCTGAGGCGCTTGGGATCCCTTTTGGGTTTTTGCCTGGCCTCGAACGGTTGTCCATAGTGCAGGACTAGGAGTAAAAAGGCGTGCAAACCCAGCCCGTACGCGATGATCAGTAGGTTCTGATTGATTTTTATTTTTGGGGATGTTTTCACAGAATTTACACATCGTCCTTGAAGGAAACCTTGTTTACTCTCGATAATCATTTCGTAGCTAAGAGTAAATGACAAGACTTATGAGTAGAGAATTAAAGTGAAGTAATTTCATCTAATATTTTCTTCGGAAGACCCGTAATCATTAATTGAATCATTGAAAGGCTGAAGTAATATGAAAATTGCCATTGGCGTTTTAACCGCTGTAGCAGCCGCTTTGTCCATTGCATATTTTTACTCGGATAGAGAGGCGCCCCAGGTCAGAACGCCGTCGCCTGTAGGAGAGGTTACGACTCCTCCAAACCATGCTGAAGAGTTCGGGCGAGCTCAGAAGCCTACAAACTTCGGGGCAAATCCAGCAAAAGTTAAGCCTTCACCGAGCAGAGATGCGACTGCCCCGATGGGTCCAAGATTAGCTACGAATGACAAACCTACAGCCGCAGAAAGCGCAAAAAAGGTCGCAGACTTCCTCCGGGCCCCACCTTTGCCTGAAGGCGCGACGTATCTCTACGGACGTCTTACTCCAAGTGAAATTGCCGACCGGCTAACATCGCAACTGGCACAAATAGAAGCGTTGAAGAAAGTTTCAACTCCGCCATCGATTGAGTGTAACGATCGTTCTTGCAAAATCACGATGAAGCTTAGCCCGGAGGAATATACGCCGGTTCAAATTGCTATTTTAGATTTTCAGCAAGAATTCAAGTTTGACTACGGACAAACGATTAGTTTTGATCGCGATAAAAATGATGCGACGATCTATTCGTTTACTATCTTTGAGGAATATAAAGCAGAGGATGTGGAGCCGGAGGAGAGTTAAAGTCGAGAAGATTGCTTTCAATTGAACCGATAAAAGTTTTAAACCCAATTAACACGCAATCTAACGAACTCGAATGCCTTCAGAAGAAGGCTTTATCTGATGAGCAAGGATCAAGCTCAACATGCTGTTTACGATCTATTCCAATTCTAAAATTTTATTAGCTTCTTCTTTTTCGCGTCTAGAATATTCAATCTGTCGATCGTTGAAGTCATTTTGGAATTTGAAAGCCCTGGGCAGATACCATAGAGTACAAAAGAAGGCACTACCTGTTAAAATAACAAATACCAATGCAACAGTATTCGAAACCGTCCCTTTACGATTAACTAACAAAGGTATCCATAGCCCCAATGTCGTTATACAAACGCCAAATAGTCTCAAAGTAAAATTGAATTCTTGTCCATCAAGAGTGGCTGTAAATCCTACAACAACGAAAAGTGCGATGGTCAAAATAACCCGTACTTCCAGTTTCATTCCTGTCACTCTATTAAAATATGGCACAGCCTTTTCCTATAAAAAAAAGCGCCCACTTTGGGCGCTCCGTTTCGACATTCATTTACAATCTTGAACCTTCTCGCCCTCACTTGCCGACCAAACTTTATCCCAATACTCTGCATTTACCTTCGAAGTCATCTTCGCATTCGTAACAATGACGCCATATTCTTGAAGATCCGCTCCGTAGAAATTATGGGAACCGATGTAGAACGCTGCGTTGTCGACGACTATAAGTTTGGGATGCGACCCTATGAGACCGCCCGCGTTGCTCAAGTCTTTCCAAGCCTTCTCGCCTTGGGTAAAGCGCCAAGGAGCATACTCAACGTGTTCGCAGATATAAGAATTTAAATCCGAAGTAGTCATCTTAGTAAACCGGGAATCCTTCTTCGCTGCAGCCACAAGCGACTCCTTGAAGAGCTTGTATGCTAACTTGTAGTTAGTCATCGTATAACCTTCAACACCTTCTTTTTGATCGGATTGCACCACTCTTAGCTTAACTCCACGTAGGACCGCAGCAGTTAGTTCATCCAGAAGCCAGGGCGCTTTTGGTGTCGGCAATACGTAGTCTTTAAGTAAAGCGTCCGAGTAGTCGCTTCCCGTTGGAAAGAAAACGCGGAAATAAAGATCTTGTACAGCCATGTCGAGAGTATTTCGACTCGATGCAATGAGTGCTTTCAATCCCGTATCCGAAGGGTTGTTACCGGCGTAACCTTTTGTAGTCTCATCCTCAAAGGTACCTAGGCGACCTAGGCCAATCACCTGAGCGATTGTGTCCGATGTTTTCGGTTCAACAACAGCTCTAGATATCAAAGGCTTCGTAATTCTCGCATCTTTGCTCTTATCGGCTCCACCCTTACCCCAGTAGGTAGCTTCAGTTTTCAAAAGAGAACTTACATATCCCTTGAATCCGACTGTATGTCCTACAAAACTCCATAGTTCATTTATATAGTTTTGAGTATTTGCTGCTATAGGACCACTTATCTCTAGCGAAAGGTCAAAGATCGGATTGTCGCTTAGATAGTCTGGATCATAAAAGTTGTGACCGCCGGTGATCATCCGACTCTGATCGGCCAGGATAATTTTCGCGTGATTCCAGCTGAGGTATCCGTCCGCAAGATATCCTAAGTTAATCGAGAGCCGACCCTTGTTTGAATCATCTTTAGCATAAACATCTTTCAGAATTTCATCGAGAAGTCCTTGAGCAGGCTGCCAAGCGTTGAAAGCTCGGCTTACAGCGCCTGACATAAGAATACGAACTTGTGGTGGATTTTTTTTGTGTGCGAGATAGGAGAGAGCGTTGATTAGCATCGGCCGAAAACGTCCGGCTGCCATTCCAAGTGTCGTGATATCGAGATTAGTATCTGCGCTCGTAATAGTTTTGTAAAAGCGATCTAAAAGCGCATCGCCAGAACCCAAACACATTGTCTGCGGCCTTTGTCCGGGAATTGCCACTGAGGAGGCGAGCGGCTGACAAGTAGTGTTGCGGCTTGCGCAGTCCGCATCGGTCGAACACGTCATCCGTTCAAAAACTTTGTCGCATCCCTTGTCTGTTGCCTTGCAACCCAGGTTTATCGGCAATTCTTCGGCCGATTTGCCCCAATAGTTCTCAGGAGATTGAACTAGCCAATCATTTGAAAAGAATCCATCAGCTTTGACCCAAACCTTATTAAGAAGGTTCCCGTGATTCGCCTCTAATTTTGAAGAAATCGCATCATGAATCTCTGCCGACCTTGCCTCCGTCCCCGAGCTCGCTCCAGCAACTCCAGAAACCCCCGAATTAGTATGCTTACACCCCAAAACACCGAGCCCGAGCAACAGCCCCAGCAAATGAATACGAATGATAGACTTCATTAAGAGTCTCCTTCCCCGGCGATGAATACGATCTTGATATTCTACCGAAGAACGAGACAAATGACAGTGCGCTATGCAGTTTTATGACAAAATTATCCGTCGCTCAACTACAACGAAACACCAACGTATACTCATACCCCTTAGCCGACTCGATCTCCTTATCCCCTTCCCCACCGACCATCACCGCACTCCCAGGCTTATTGATGTCCTTCTCCTTCTTCGGGAGCTTCGGCGAGAGGCGATTGGGTTTCTTGAGTTCGGCTTCGGCCTTTACATCGCTATACTCTTCCTCACCGACCGAACCCACGTAGTTAAACGTCTCAGTGACAATCACCGCATGATTGCGATTCACCTTGGTGCAGAAGGCCTCAGCCTGCTTCAT
>SEDW01000347.1 GCA_004193325.1 Pseudomonadota bacterium
CCTATGCTTGCAATTGGCGGCATTGCGTTTTTGGGGGCTGTTCTGTCGACTCTTCCGGCAGGTCCAGTCAACCTATTGGCTATTTATTACGTCTTGAATGGACGGCTACGGATCTGGCGATACTTCATCGCTGGAATTCTGCTGGCCGATGTCGGCGTGTGTCTGCTTGGGATGTATGTCCTTAGCCATCAGTCCACTCAGCTAGTGGAACATGTAAAGCGTTATGAGCCCTATTTAGTTTGGGCTCTTGTCGTCTGCATTTTCGCGCTTGGTATTCGTCTGATAATCGGCAGCAAGAAAGAGACGAAAGTCGGTGGTCTCGCTACGAAGGCGAGCGAGTCACGATGGAAAGGGATTCTGGGCGGTTTCGTAGCCACGGCTGTCAGTCCCGGCCTACTGCTCTTCTGGATCACCTGGTGGATGAAGTGGTTTGATGACTTTAGCTCGTTTCAATCCATTGCTGTGGCTCTTGCGACAGCTCTAGGAATATGTTTCGGCGATCTCTTAATATTTGCCTCGTACCGTGCTCTAGCTCTTCGCTTCGGCGGCAAAATTCTCTCTCGAACCAGTCTTAACAAATTGAACCGTGGCATCGGCTGCCTCTTGATCCTCGCGGCCCTCGTCCTTGGTTTTTCCATTTAAGGATAACGCATGTCTATACGATCTATGATCTGGATGATAGTGAACCCAATCCTCTTGAGATGCACTCGCTCGGAATCGGCTCGTCAGTTTTTTGCCATGAAACCCAAGGAGCAAAGAAATCTTTTGCAGAATCTCTCTCTTTGTTACGAGATGCGGGAGAAGGACGGCAAGATCTATAGAAAGTGGACCTACTACTTCAACGCGATTCGTGAACATTTTCAGCTGCCCTGCAGCGTGCAGACGAGGATTGATCGGGTTACATTCTTTGAGAAGTACTGCGCAAAAAACGACAAGATTTTGCTCCTTGGTGACGATGATCTGGTGTCCTGGGAGCTGTCGCAGCGGAGGTTCACGGAAGTCACGGCTTCCGATTGTGACAAAGTGCTCTTGGAACAGATCGATGGGCTTTGCCGGAATCTTCCGGTACGACCGAAGCTCGTGAGTGGCGATTTTTCGGATCGGACGTTTAATCCCGGTGTTGAACCCGATCTAGTTTGTATCGATCCACCCTACAATCTGAAGTGGGCGGAGATCTTTTTGAATAAAGCGCTTGAGACGGTGGAGACCAAGGACGATGCGAAACTCGTGATGATGGTGAATCCGCACTGCTTTAGTAAGAGTGATTGGGAAGCGGTGATGAAGAAGATCGAAGATTCTGGCTTTGATCTCGTCGAGCATCGGGAGAGATTCAATCGTTATCCCCTGCAGGGCATCAGTCAGTTGCTATTGCGGGTGAGTTTGATCGTGCTTGGGTTGAATAAGTGGCGGAAGGGTAGCCGCTATTATTTTAGTTCGGATCTGTTTTTGTTTAAGAAGCAGCGTGTGAGTCAGGTGAGTCTACGGTTGTTGGCGGTGGATGAGTTTGAGGGTGCTCGGGTTGAGATGAATCGGTTTTATCCGTTGCTCGTGGGGCGGAAGGGGTGAGGTTGGGGATTGGGGAAGAATGTCTCGAGGTAGTTAGCTTCGAGACTCATCTATTTTCCTGTTTTTCCACGTTTTCCGAATGGACATTTGCCATGTGTGTCAAGGCAGGGCTTGTTAGCATTGCTATGATAAATGCTATGAAAAAAATTTGTAACGCGGCGGCGAAGTTTTTCACTCTCGCTTGATATTTATAGGTTATTACAGAGGCAAGAATTATTGAGAGCGGCCCCGAAATTTCGAAGAAAAGTGTTGATGATCGCGTTGAGCTTGTGAGGGTAATATTTAATATTCCTAACGATAGGTATGCATAGATCAAAAACGTCAGATAAATAAATGTGCACTTCACGAAGAAGGGGATTTTTTTAATAAGATAGCTCACAGATCGATCAATCTTTCTACTTGATTTGCTCATCCACGGAAAAGTCGGTTACAATCATTTCTCATTCGACCTAGGTGGACGTGTTGCTAGTGGGTAGGGGAAGTGGGTAAATTTCCCTGGCTGATAAAGAACAGGAAGATCATGATGAGTAGACAAGTTCTTATTCTATCTTATTTCTTTGTGCTTTTGACCTCATCTCTTAGTGCTCAAACCAATACCAGAGAAGTTAGACTTAAAATCAATGAAAGTTTGAGTCTAAAGGATCTTTCTCCAGACTTCGAATTAAAGCCCAAATGGTCGGTAGGATTTCGTTCACAAATCCTGACGGATTCGTGGCGACAGAATCGTTTGCCACTGTCCACAAGCCATACTCCAGAACACCGGCAGGTTCTACTAAACCTCTGGTATCCCGCTGTCGAGCATAAGAATATGCAAGCTCATAATAGGTATTTCGAATCCGATGATCCCTATACTCGTAGTTACCTGCAAGCATTCGATAGGTATCGAAGGATTTCTCTTTATCAGGAAACTTTCGGAACTACCGGGTTCTCGACCAATTCGCCTATCCCATCCAACATAATACTGAATACTCCTCAAGCCTTCGACCGGATGGTTCCTATGCTTCGTAATGCTCAGCCCGCTGATGGAAAATTTCCACTGGTTTTCTACCATAGCGGCTCGCAAGGCGGTTTTGAGGAAAATGCGCCGCTATTCGAGTTGCTTGCTCAACAAGGCATTGCAGTAGCTGCAGTCATCGGCCCTAGCGAAGATGGAGAAATCGATTCTACATCGCGTTCGACTGAACTTATATGGGATGACATGAATCTCGCCTCGGCGGCTTTAAAGCAGGATTCTCATCTTGACTTGAACCGAGTGGCACTAATGGGTTTTAGTTCTGGGGCACAGTTAAGCCTGAATTTTGCGTTGAACAAAGGAAACTTTGCAGCTGCGGTACTACTTGACACAACCTACGAGAAACAGGACTTCAACGGATCACCACCGAGGATCGATCATCTTCGACAGAAGGGATCTGCAAGTCGAACTCCAATGCTGGTCTTATCAGAAGTAACCGGTACATTTGGTGATTCGGATCGTTTTCGAATCTATAATTTTCTCAAGCATGCCCCAATACTCTTTGTCGACTTTGGTAGCAAGGTCAGTCACGATGATTTCGCTTGGCACGGACTTATAAATAGAGCAGCGCAGGAAAATTTTGACCGAACTGGTTTCGCTGAAGCAAAACAAAGATATGTTGCAATCTCCAAGCTAACTCTTGATTTTCTAAATGAATCTTTTCGGACAAGTCCAGACTGGGCACGATTATCAGACATAGCAAACAAACACCTACTGGAAAATGTTTTTCGACGGATGCAAAAAGGTTCGTCTCCTGAAGTAGGTGCGTCTGAACTTATGACCATTTTAGAAGATGAAAATCGGATTCAGTCCAAATTAGATGAGCAGATAAATCAGGGTCGCCTTAGTGAACAGCGGCTGAGCCACCTAATCCAGGTTCTGCGATATACAGAGTCCAGCGCAAAGGCATTGTTGCTTTGCAAAGTGGCTAAGAACCTGTCTTCAAATGATCGACTAAGCTGTGCAACCATAGCTTTGGAATGTGATGATTTAGTTAACGCAACGGTTTTTGTGGATAGTTACTTAGCTAAAGTTAAAAAACCGAAGAAAAATGCGAGAATTTTAGAAAAAGTAGTATACGGAGATGCGCATTTATTGAAGGCTATGATCGCAAAGGCCAAGTTAAAACAGCGCTGATGACTCGATTTCCCAGTTGCATCTTAATCGGTAACGTTTCATTGCGAAGCAACGCTTCTCTCAACAACCCACTCATAAAGCCTCCGATGGCCCCGAATGTAAGGCATAAACTCAGGGTGCCATTGGACAGCTAAGAGATCCGATTGCGAGCGAGTTTCGAGCCCTTGAATCAATCCGACGTCTTCCCAGGCAACTGCTCTTAGATTTACCGCGAGTTGTTTCACTGCTTGAGTATGCATAGAGTTGATAGGGATTTTCGATGTGGAGAGAGTACTCCCAAGCTGCGAATCCTTGTCAATCTTCGCAGTTTTAAACGGCAGGCGACTTTCCTTCACTTTTTTGCCTGGAAAGAACTGAGAAATATCCTGGTGCAGTGTGCCACCATAAAACACATTGATGATCTGAATTCCTCGGCAAACGCCTAGCACTGGAAGTCCTCGGTCTATCGCCTTGCGTAGAAGTTCCAATTCTTGCTCGTCCTGCTTCCGATCAAATTCATGTTTGAT
>SEDW01000348.1 GCA_004193325.1 Pseudomonadota bacterium
CCAAAGCTAAATACGCACGCCAGGGCTCAAGAAATTCAGCCGTCAGACCAAATTTCTCAATCGCTCGCGCAACGATCAAATCCTTAGCGGGAAACGCATTCGTATCACAGAGACATCTTAAGGCAATGACCTCGACTGTCCACGGACCTATGCCCTTAATGGCTAAGAGCTGCTGCCGCGTTGTCGTAAGGTCGCTAGATTGTGAGAGAACGATTTCTCCTTCGTCGACCAATCGGGAAAGCTCGCGGAGAGCTTCTGACCGAGCTTTGGTATATCCAAGGCCAGAGTAATCTGCGTCTTTCAAAACGGCTGGACTCGGAAAATAGTGGGTCAACTGCGGATGAGGTGGCGACTTCACTTCTTCGCCAAAGCGAAGTATCAACTTTTTCAAATTCTCCCGGGCACGCTCAGTCGAAACAAGCTGGGAAAGAATAACGGAAACAGCCACCTCAAAACTATTGAAAGATCCCGGGACTCGGACGCTTCGCACTTCCGACAGAATCTCGCGCAGCAGCTCCGGTTCATCTCCTGAAACTTCGATATGATGCGGGTTATGTGATAGATCGAACTGGCCACGAATCAATTCAATCGCCGGCCGAAGATCCTCGAGCGCACTCACCTTGATCTCCAGCTCGAGCCGATTCTCTTTCGGCAAATTCTTCAAACGAAAATAGTTGCTACCGCGGGCCGTCTTAAAATGACGATGATAGACATCACCCTCGACCAGCTCCACTCCGAAGGCCTCATGACGGCTAAAGAATGCGAGCTGATTACTCCAATCATACGGAGGCGAGTAGGGGAGCTCAATGCGAAGCACCTCATCCCTCTCGCGACCTTCACCGGCTTCCTTACGAAACTCCCTCGGACTCTTTTGGTAAGTCTTCACAAAGGCATCATTAAAGCGCCGAAGTGAATTAAAGCCCGACGCAAGAGCGACATCTAGCACCGACAAATCACTCTGCGTCAGGAGCTGCCGAGCAAGGTGTAGCCGTCTCGATATCGCGACCTCGATCGGAGAGGCTCCAACGTGTTCCTGAAAAAGTCTTCGTAAATGCCGATCCGTCATCCCAAGGCGTTCGGCGATAAGAGAAATTTCCTCGCCGCCCTGATCGCCTCGCTCAACCAGACTCAAAGCCCGGCCCATCACTGCGGCTGTACCCTTCCAGCGTTGACTGAGAGGGGAAAGATCAGGCTTGCAACGCAAGCAGGGCCGGAAGCCCGCCTTCTCGGCTTCGGCTTTGCTCTTAAAGAATTCGACATTTTCGATCTTAGGTTTTGCAGGACATATAGGTCGGCAGTAGATGCCAGTGGTTTTCACACCCACGTAGAAGCGCCCGTCGTTTCGGGGATCGCGAGATAGTATTGATTTGTACAGCCGTAGCTTTTCTTGTGTTTCCATAACTACAATCTACACGAAGCGAATCCGAAAATATCGCCATTTTCGGACATCATCGTTTCATGCAATAAAACAAACGTTTTCATGTAGTTCAATCAATTTAGTAAGCAGTTCTTCTCATAAATATCGATCACTCAAGAAAAAACATCCGTAACATAACGAGTATTCTTCTCAAGCTCTGCAAACCACTGCTCGATCTCCTCCGCACTGCAGTTGGACTTGGTCTGATAGATCCGCATGAACGTTTCCTTCACGGCAGGCGCCATGTAACGCCCATCGCCGCAGACATAAAAATGCGCACCCGCCTCGAAGAACTCCATGACCTCATCCCGCTCTTGCCAAATCCGATCCTGCACAAAACTAACGCCATCCCGAGGCAGAGCCGAGAACGCTGGATAGACTTTCACAACCCCGACCCTCTCCCAAGCTTCCAGCTCATCCCGATAGAGATAATCCACATCTGGATCATCACAGCCAAAGAAGAGGAGGGCAGGACCCAACTCGGATCCCCGCTCTTTCAGAATGGCCCGTTCCAGTAAAAATCCCCGGAAAGGAGCCAGGCCCGTACCCGCGCAGGAAAGCACTATCGGCACAAGTGGATCACGCGGCAGATGAAACGCTTGCTGCGAAGCCTTGGGCATAATGCCAACCTTTGAGCCTGGCAAAGCTTCGGACAAAAACTCCGAAGCCACTCCCATAAATTCACCTTGCCCCGACCATGCCGGCGCCTTCACCAGCGCAACGGTCAAGGTACAGCGATCTTCGGCCCAGAGCGACGAGGACGAAATCGAATACTGCCTCGGCTTCAGAACGGGCAGCATCGACAGAAACGAAGCAAAGCTCAGACTGCAAGAGGGACTCGTCTCAAGGATATCGAGAACACTCAACCTCTTATCAAGAATCTCCCGGCGATAGGCGAGCTCGTCATTCAGGAAAGGCATGAGCTTAAACTTCTCAGGCGGGCAGGGACATGCCTCCACAATCTTTTTAACCTGGGCCCGAGTCGCGGGCTGAGAGAGTTCAACATAATCTCGAAGGACGTCCTCGACGCGCATCGCGCGATCTCTAGGTAGAAGATTCTGCGGCAGTGAATTTGCGTGGACTATCATTTCTGCTCGAGGATCCAGACCAAAGCGTTTGAGAACGCGAGCGATGTTCCGGGTCGAGTTTTGTGGCAAGAGCGAAAGGTAATCTCCCGCCTGGTAACGACTGCCCTGTGGCAACTCCAACACGATGTGGCGCTTAGAACGAGCCCCAGGCTTTGACATATTGACGAGTTCACGATTCTCAAGAATGGTCCCGAATTCGAGCTGATGGCTGTTTAACAGCTGTTCTGCACTGCCCTCCAGAAATTCGAGTGAAAGCTCCTCATCCACCGGCTCTCGCTTCAGCTCCTGACCAAAGGCCATGCTCATCGCCGGCCAGAGGCCCTTATACCAGCCATCAAAGTCACCAAAGAAATCCGCCCTCGCATCCGCTTCCCCTCTCGGCAGCAATCGCTCGGCACCAGCCCCTTCAAGGAGTGAATCGATCTTGGTCGGAACAGCCTGGTAGGTCCTGGTCCAATCCCTGTTGCCGCAACCGAAGACTGCGAAACGCATCCCTTCAAGAGAGCCCTGGTTCGCCTTCTCAAGCCACGAAACAAATCGCCGGGCATTGTCAGGGGGCTGACCTTCGTAGCTCGCTGTGACGATGATTACGGCCTTCTCTTCTGTAAAGGATTCGAGACCAGCATCGAGACTTCCGACCTTCACCTCATAGCCCTGCGAGCGGCCATCATTGGCAATCCGTTGGGCAAAGGCTTCAGCTGATCCGCTATTCGACCCATAGAGCACGGTGAAGGGTAGCTTCTGGAGGGCGGGTTGGCTCGACTTGAAATCGAGAGTAGACGGAGTTCTCTCGTTCGTGCGGGCCGCCTTAGCTTCGAAGTCGCCACGTTTCTTAAAGCGAACAAAAAGCCCCTCGGGTTTGAGCGTTAAAGTCTCTTTCACTACAAGCTTATAGTCCGCATCCACCAACTCCACATCAAAGCGCTGGAGCACCATTGCGAGGACAAGGATCGCCTCCTGCATCGCAAAGGCCCGGCCGATACAGCCCCGCTGGCCGTTGCCAAAGGGTTTCCACGAATTAGGAGGCAGTGCAGCAAAGCTTTCCGGGGACATCCGATCGGGATCAAAGCGCTCCGGATCCTTCCACACCTTGGGATCGCGGTGGAGTAGGGAAGCGATGACCATGAGGGTTTCGTTCTTCTTCACTTGATAGCGGCCACCGATGACGGTCGGCTTATCCGGAGACTGCAGTGCAAATGCTGGAGCCGTCGGCCAGAGGCGGAGCGTCTCCTTAAAGATTTGGTCGAGATAGACGAGCTTCGCTATATCTTCAATGCGCGGTGTTTCATTCCCGGCGACTCGCTGCACTTCATCTCGGGCCTTTTGGAGAATCTCCGGGTTGCGCAGCATTTCATAAAAGGCGAAGGACAGCATCCCACTCGTCGTCTCGTGACCAGCGATCAGAAACGTCACCATCTGATAGCGGATATTCTCGTCATCCAGACGTTCGCCCGTCACGGCATCCTTGGCATTGAGCATGATGCTCAAGAGGTCAGTGTACTTGGCGGAATCTGGATCGCGCTTCCGTTCGGCCACGAGTCGATCGGCAACCTCATGGAGATAGCGAACGTCTTCTTCATATTGAAGAGCAGTCTTATATTTGAGCTTAGTCCCAATCGCCGGTCGGCGAGCTCGAAGGCTGGATTCGCTAAGGGCACGAACCATGGCATCGACGAAGGGGTGCATGGATTTTTCATAGAAACTATTAAAGCGAAACATCTGCTCGGCAATGTCGAGCATCCCCGGGAACATATTCTTAAGAGAGGCCGGACCGAAGGCTGACATAAGAATTCTATGCGCTTTACCCCAGTTGGGATCATTTGTATCGGCTGTGAATAGACCGTTGCCTGCCACAGCGCGAATAAGCTCCAAAGGCCTGGAGATCTTCTTGTCGAATCGCGATTCATCGCAGATCTCGTTAACGAGTTCCTGAGAGCTGATGATGAGCAGGTTGTTCTTTAAGATCTTAAGTCGAAAGATCGAAGGGTAGTCGACCGCAATCCGTTCAATCGATTGGACAGGCTTCGTTGTATCCATGAGGTGAAGATTACCCAAGACCGGCACAGTCGGCGGCTGCGGTATGGGTTTAAAGACCATCATTTCTATTTCCATAAGTCTTGTCCTCCTGCACATCCTCCCATAATATGAGTAACTGCTCAGGTTTGGTACTCGCCTTCGAAAAGGCTAGGGGATGAATAGTCATGGCAACACAACCCAATGTTTCTACAAGAAAAATCCCAAAGCAAGAACGAGCAATCGGGACCGCAAACTTCCTGATCGAAGCAACTGCTCAGTTTCTACGAAAGCAGAGCTACTCCAAACTCAGCACCAACAAAATTGCCGAACTAGCTGGTGTTAGTATTGGCACACTCTACCAATACTTCTCTAGTAAAGAGGCCCTCCTCGTGGCTCTCATCGAGAAGCAGTTCGAATCCGACTTTCAAATGGTCCAGAGACTTATCGAAGTCGATGACGATGATTCCTTCGAGGGAGGGGTCAATCGAATTATCGGAGCTGTTTT
>SEDW01000349.1 GCA_004193325.1 Pseudomonadota bacterium
AGACCAAAGTCATAATCGGTGTTGAAAGACGACACGCTCGAAGCAAGTTTTTCGCCATAAACGAGACGGCCCTTAGCGAGGCTGCTCGCCGAGTTGGCGATCAGGTGATCGGCAAGAGTGAAGAGCGTAAAGTTTTTCTCATTGATTGGATCGAGGCGGTATCCAAGGAGAAGGTTACGGTTTTGCGCCGTGAGTTTGCCTTCAGCTTTAATGAGACCTTTGTTTTTGAAAGGAGCCGGCTCCGTAGGGTTTTCGCCCTTTTGCCAGTCGCCGTAATTGGCAAGAACCCAGGCTTTCGCCTGCTCAAGGTCAAAGTCACCGGCGATGAAGAGACCGACGTTGTTCGGTTTATAGAATTTTTGGAAAAAGGCGTTGCAGTCTTTCGCGCTGATTTTGTCGAGATCAGGGCGATCGCCGACGATGGTCCAGCCGTAAGGATGGTTAGGAAAGCCTGCAGAATAAAGGGTAAACCAAAGGTCCATCTGCGGCTTCGAATCGATACCCATCGAGTATTCCGAGCGCACAGCTTCGCGTTCCACTTTCAGGAGATCATCGGTAACGACAAGCTTTTTGAAACGATCACTTTCGAGTTTTAAAGCTTCGCCGAGTTTGCCGTTGGAGACCGTTGTGGTGTAGACGGTCGCGCCGTAACGAGTGTTGGCGTTGATATCGCCGCCAAGGGGACGAATGAGAGTATCAAATGTTGGAGCATCCTTTTGCAAAGGACGGAACATCATATGCTCGAAAAGGTGCGCGATACCGGTAATGCCTGGAGTCTCGTGCAAACTTCCAACTTTGACCCAGTGAAAGATCGAGGTGGTCGGCGCTTTGCTGTTGGGTGTAAGCACCACGGTCAAACCGTTAGGCAACATGTACTCGTAGCTTTTCAAATCACCCTGAATGGCGATGACTTTTTCTTTCGATGAAGAAGAAGAGCCTTGGCTACCGCTTCCACCCGATGTCGAGCAGGAAAGAAGCCCTAAAGAGAGGGCCGTGGTCAGGAGTATTCTCATAATAAATCCCAAGAAAGCAAAAGAAATGAAATGTGAGTTCGCTGGATTCTAAATGAGGAAAGAGGAATCTGCAAGATATTGGAATATGCGGGGATTTAGACGAAAAAAAAGAAGCGGAGCTGGGCTCTGCTTCTCGAGGAATAGAATAAGTTCTTAGTATTTGGGCGGAACAACCTTCTGTTCAATTACGCCAAAGATACTTTTGCCAGCTTTGTCTTTCATCTCAATACGAACGACATCGCCATGCTTTAAAAACTCAGTCGTCATCTTACCGTTGTCGATCTGCTCGATCATACGACGTTCCGCCAGACAAGAGGATCCGCGGCTTCGGTCTTCATTGGAAACGGTTCCGCTGCCGAGAATCGTGCCAGCCGTGTAGCTACGCGTCTTGGCGATGTGCGAAATCAATTCAAAGAAGGAGAAGTGCATTTCAGGACCCGCATTGGGATCGCCGAAGAGCTTGCCGTTGAGATGAGTCACGAGTGGCAAGTGAACGCGGCCGTCGACCCAGGCGTCGCCGAGTTCGTCAGGCGTGACGACGAAAGGAGCAAATCCAGAGGCCGGCTTGGATTGGAAAAAGCCAAAGCCTTTGGCGAGTTCGCCAGGGATGAGGTTCCGCAGAGAGACATCGTTGACGATCGCGATGAGACGCACACATTTATGAGCGTCAAGAGGCTTAACACCCTGCGGCGTATCCCCAAGAATCACGGCCACTTCCGACTCAAAATCACAGCCCCAACTGGGATCCGCAAGCGTGATGTCTTCTTTGTGACCGAGGAGAATTCCGGACCCACCCTGATAAATCAGAGGGTCGGTACGAAGAGTTTCTGGTGGCTCAGCGTTACGGGCTTTGCGAACCAGAACGATATGGTGAATGTAGGAGGAAGCATCGATCCACTCATAGGCTCTCGGCAAAGGCGCCTTCCACTCAACACGACCGGTCGGAATACCGACAGACTCGTCCTGATCGAGGCGCTTTGATATCTCCTGAAGAGAAGGCGCTACCTCCTCCCAGCGATCGAGAGCGGACTGAAGAGAGGGAAGGCCTGCACCGGCTTCGATGCAGCGACTCAGATCACGACTGACGACCATAAGCTGGCCGTCGCGGGTTCCGTTATTCTTCGTTCCTAACTTCATGAGTGGTCACTCCTTACTTGAGTCCTACAGCCTGTTTCAAGTTCGCAATCTCTGCGGAATTGAGTTGGCGATAATCACCCGGAGCCAATTCATCTGGCAAGGCCAAATCACCGAAAGCCATACGAATCAAGCGTACAACGCGGCCGTCGAAATGTTCAAAAGTCCTACGGACAATGCGATTCCGGCCTTCTTTGACTTTGATCAGGTAGTAAGCGCCTTTCGAGTTCCCCAAATCCACCATCTGCAAAAACTGCAGATCGGCGCCTTGTGTCGGGCCATCTTCGAGCGTGATGCCCTGACGAATCTGCTTCTCTTCTTCTGGCTTGAGGCGCTTTGTGAAGAGAACCTGATAGGTACGGGAAATCTTGTAACTCGGGTGAGTCAAGCGATGGACGAGTTCGCCATCGTTCGAAAGGAGCAGAAGTCCTTCCGTTTTATAGTCGAGTCGACCGATTGGATTGAGGAGAAATTTTACGTGACGAAGAGAGGGCAGATCGAAAATAGTGATCTTGCCTTCTTCACGCACTCGGCTCGTCAGCGTGAGGTCAGGCTTATGCAGCATCCAGTAAACGCGGGGCGGCTGGCGATCTTGGACCAGCTTGCCCTTGACCATGATTTGATCGGCGTCAGGATTGATCTTCGTCCCCGGTTCGCGAACCACTTGGCCGTTGATGCTGATCTGACCCTCGAGAAGCAGCTTCTCCGCTTCCCTCCGCGAGGCTATCCCGAGTTGGGAGAGCCACTTCTGTATTCTCATGTCCGTCACTGAGGAATCCTTCGTTGTCAAAAATGCCGCCAGATCTGCGCGTTTGGGCGTCGGTCGCGGCTGATGATTCAGAACCGTCCTCTCTTACCTCAAAAACGCCGTCAGATTTAGCGAAATCGCTCGAAAGACCGGCCGAAATTTCAGGCAGCTCCTGGCTGTCATCCCCGATGAAATCCTCAACATCGATCTCAAGGTCAGGACGTTCGATCTTCTGGAAAGCATCGATCATCGCTTCGGAGGCCGGCTGGAAGGCGGACAAAGGTGGCAAATCATTGAGAGTTTGGATGCGGAAGACGCGCATAAATTCCGCCGTCGTTCCAAAGAGCATCGGTCGTCCTGAATCTTCCTTGCGGCCAACGCAGGCAACGAGGTCACGTTCCAGAAGGTTTTTGATGATACTTCCGGCATCGACACCACGAATAAATTCGATGTCAGCCCGCGTACAAGGCTGTCTGTACGCAATAATAGCTAAGGTTTCGTGGGCTGCGCGAGATAATGGGCGCTGCCTCGACGAGAACATGCGCTCCATGATCGGGGCTGCGGCAGGGACAGTTCGGAATTGGTATCCTGAACCCTTGTCATACTCGAGGCGGAATCCTCCGCTCCGTTCTTTGTAGAGGCGAAAGAGCTGCTGAACGATTGCATCGATGACATTATGTTCGGGCTCATTGCCGTCGTCATCGCCAAGAGTCTCGGCGATTTCGGAGATCGATATCGGTTTGGGTGCTGCAAATAACACGGCTTCCACTTGAGCTTCGAGGTTGATGGCCTCGTCCCAGCGCATGAGACCCTGTTTATCATCTAGGGGATGCTCGGGTTCAAAAGCGGCTTTTGGCTCTTCGTCATCGACCGGAGCGCTGGAAAATTCATGCGATTCGTCCGAATTGGGATCGATCGCAGTTGCACCGCTTCGGCCCGCGTCTTTGCTCTTTTTGCCTTTTTTCTTAGGCTTAATCGTCTCGGCTTCGATCGTCTCTTCGGCTGCGTCTTCTGGAATGGATTCACTGGAAGCCTGAAGAGAATCGTCTTCAATCACGCGGTCCGCGAGACTATCGCCGTAGGCGAGGAGTTCTTGCTCAACATCGGCTTTGATGTTGGCTTCTTCAGTGTCTTCAGCGTCAAGCGCTGGATCTAACGCTGCTTCAGAAGACTCAACTTCCGCTTCAGGGGCAGCTTCAAATTCGACGACACGCGTTTCAACCTCTTCGCGAGGTGCACGCTTTGAGGACTTTTTGCCTTTACCCCTTGATTTCGGCTCGTCGACCGGGCTCAAAACCAGATCATCCGATTC
>SEDW01000350.1 GCA_004193325.1 Pseudomonadota bacterium
GCTGCACTTAGTCTGAATATTGATACGACGAATCCTACAGCGCCATCTGCTGTAGCCTTTAGCTCGAGCTACAGCACAACGAGTAGCCTCGGAGTGACCTGGACGAATAGTACAGACGTCAACTTCACAACTCACAATTTGAAACTTTGTTCGAGTAACCTCTGTAGCGTCGGCTGTACCTCAGCGTCGACCGCAACGGCTTCGCCTTCGACGCTGACTGGTGTCGATGGTGTGCCTTATTATGCCTGTGTACAGGGTGTGGATAGTTTGAACCACGTATCGGCATGGGTGGCTTCGGCTAGCACGGCAACGGTTGATACCACAGCCCCTACCATCACCGATGTCACGTCAAGTACAGCGAACGGCTATTATCCTGCTGCTTCAGTCATTGCCGTTACTGTCACATTCTCTGAAATTGTGAATGTCGTGACGCCCGCAGCACTTGGTCTCAAACTAGAAACTGGCCCAACAGATCGTACCGCTGTCTACGCAAGCGGCAGTGGTTCGACTATTCTGACTTTCAATTACACGGTTCAAGCGACCGATCTCAGTCCTGACCTTGATTACTTCGATACGAATTCTCTTACGGTCGGTGCAGGATCAATCAAAGATCCTGCTGGGAATAGTGCGGTCCTGGATTTGCCTGCCCTGGGTGGGGGCCATTCCATCGCTACTCAAAAAGCAATCGTGATCGATACCGCAGTTCCGTCGAATCCAAGTTCGGTCGGCTTCTCAGGAACTGTAACGAACTCCTTAAGCTTCAACATGGGCTGGACGGCGAGTGCCGATACCAACTTCTCAACTCACAACACAAAGATTTGTACGAACATTGATTGTGCAACTGGCTGTACGAGCATCGCGACGTCTGTAACAAGCCCAAAATCAATGACCGGTGTCAACGGCGCGACTTATTATGGCTGTGTACAAGGTCTCGATCTTGCGGGCCAGATGTCAGCCTTCGTCAACTCCACAGGCACAATCCGAGTCGACACAACTCCACGAATGGTTCTTACAAAGCCGGCGTAAGTATTCCCATCACGATTCAGTTCAGTGAACCCGTCGTTGTTACTAACGGTGGCGATTTGAAACTTCAACTAGCGACAGGCGGAACACTTCGTGATGCAACTTATGTCTCTGGCTCAACAACGGATACGTTGACTTTCACTTACTCAGTTCAAGCCGGGGATGTGAGTGCAGATCTCGATTATGTGGCAACGACTTCTTTGAGTCTGGGTGGCACAGGTTTGATTCGCGATCTGGCGAACTCCAATGCTGTGCTCACACTCGCAGCTCCTGGGTCTGCAGGGTCTTTGGGTAACGCGAAAAACCTCGTTATCGATACGATCGCTCCAGCCGTGCCCGTAATCTCGCTGCCTACAGCTGCCTACTATTCTACGACCAACGTCTCGGTAATCAGCGGTACGAGCGAAGCGAACGCAGTGGTCAAGGTCTATGAAGGTGCAACTTTGATTGGAACCGTGACCGCAAGCGGCACGAACTGGTCAATGACGCTCGCCACGGCTTTGACGGATGGTAGTCATAGCATAACGGCTACAGCAACTGACGCTGCCGGTAACGATAGCACTGCTTCTGTAGCGAGAACTTTCATTATCGATACATCACCTCCGACAGCACCCGTGGTCACCGCTTTAGCTACGCCTACTAACGTTAATACGCCGACTGTATCAGGAACCTCTGAACCCTCGATGACGATCAAAGTCTACTCGGGTGCAACTCTGCTTGCGACAACGACGGCCAATGGTTCAGGCGTTTGGTCAGTTGCGACAAGCAATCTCGCCGACGGCAGCTATAACATTACCGCGACGGCGACTGACCCAGGTCCCCGTGTGAGCCCGACTTCAAACTCGGTGCCAGTGCTTATTGATACTGTGAGACCAACCATCACGAATGTAACATCCACTACTGCCGATGGGACTTACGGTTCGGCTGCAAGCATCAATGTCCAGATTGTCTTCAGTGAACCTGTTACCTTTACAGTCGGAGTTGGTCAATATTTAAGATTGCAGGCAACAACTGGTAGTCAGCCCGCCGTCGATTTCAGCGCTGGCAGTGGAACAAATACGATATCAGGTAGCTTCACAACATCAAGCGGCTATTCGACCCCTGACATGGATTATGTCAACACGAGTTCACTTGCAGGAACTTATACCGATGCGGCTGGCAACACATCACAGAAAGTTCTTCCAACACCTGGAGCTGCCGGTTCACTCGGTGCTAATAAGGCAATCGTTGTCGACGCCGTTCCTCCCACTGTAACGAACATCACATCGACTCTCGCGAATGGAGCCTATGGCCCAGGTAATATCGTCGATATTCAACTTACGTTCTCTAAGGTCGTGAACGTGACAGGCACACCACGTATCACCTTGAACACCACTCCGGCCACTCGAACTGTCAACTATTCCAGCGGCTCAGGAACCAATACTCTCACCTTCAACTATACTATACCGACAGGAGATATTCAGGCGGACCTCGGTGTTACGCTGCTCGCTTTGAACAGCGGAACGATTAAAGATGCTCTCTTGAACAATGCGACTCTCACTCTACCTTCCTCGGGCGCTGCTGGATCACTTGATCTCAACAAAGATATCCAGATTGCTGGTAACAGCGTAGTGCCAGTGATCAGTTCAACGCCTGCGACTCAGAACGGCTTCACAGGTGCGGCGATCACGAGCGTCGACACCAATGCTCAGGGAGCGACGGATCTCGATGCCGATGGCCAGGCCGTGACTTACACCTGTCTCTACGATATGACGAATAACTCAGCTATGGATGCGGGCGGCACGCCTTGCGCGTCATTGCCTAACACGGCCTATTCCTTCAGTGCATCGACTGGTGTTCTTACCTGGACGCCGAGTGCTGCGGCTGTTACGGATATGACTGCTCCCACTGTTTATGAATTTCAAATCAAAGGTAAGGACACGACCAACCTTAGCGGGACCACTTATTTCCGAGTGAACGTTCTGAAGCCATTTAACACAAGTTTAGGCTACGATGCGGGCACGAGTTCTTCTTATACTTTCGATTCAAGTCTTATCGATTTTTCGGGCGGCTTTGCGCGCCTTCAACTCGTCGATATGGTGGATGACGATAACTCGGCGACTGGCGGTTTTGCAGCAGGATCGGGAGAAGGAAGCAAGTGGTATGGGGTCGGTTCGCCTAACTACACACGTCTAGACTCTACAACGAACTGTGATGGTCGGACCATGAACTGTTCCGGTCAAGTCGATCGCGATTGGGCGCCCCAATACGCGTCTGTTGTGGCTCACTATGATTTCAATTCCTTAAGCATTCCGGATTGGACAGGAAATGCGCCGTCGGTGAATTCCACAATTAAAAAAATGGGTTCTCGCGGTCTTAGTTTTAGTGGGTCGAATTATCTTCAGCGCTCCCGAGCGGTGCAAGATGAATTCGCTTTGGCATTCCGTGGCTTTTACGCGTGTGAAGAGCACAGGGGTGATTAGCCTCTATATTGATGGCTCTCTTCAAAGTACCGTGACCGGAGGAACAAACTCTCTCACTTCCGGCGCGAACATGTTCTTAGGAGCGGTCAGCTCGAGTGATCCTAACAAGTACGTCGGTTACCTCGACGAAGTCAATATGTGGTCCGTTGCCTTGGATGGTTCCGATATCCAGATGATTTATGACCGGCAGAGCCCAACCTATGGTGCCTACTTCCAGTCCCGCATCATGGATACAACCGTGACGAACACAACCTTCACGGGTCTATCGTGGACTACAACGAAACCCTTCGGTAAAGAATTACCAGACTTTGTAGGTTCTATCCAAAACGAAACAACTGGCAATTATTCGGGAATGAATAGTCCTACCTTAATGAATAACATCGTTGGTCTCTGGCATTTGAATGAGACGACTCTCGGGGGAGTGAGCGGAGGAAAGGACTTTGCTGATACGTCCGGTCAAGGCAACCACGGTACAAAAAGTGGACCCATGCTGTTGGGATCTCAGGGTCGCCTAGGTAAAGCACCGCTTTTCGTTTCGGGTTCGATCGACGTCGGGACCTCGACTAGCCTCGACTTCGGTGTAAATTCATTCACAATCTCTATGTGGGTAAAGACTCGCAATACGGCAGTGCGCCTCGTTAGTTCGAAGAGCGGCCTTACATCGAATGGTGTCGATGCCTATATCGATCCTTCTGGATATATTGTATTCGGGCTGGGCTGTAACGGTGGTGCGACTACGGACTGCGTGACTGTACAGAATTCGAAATTTGTTGCCGATGGGAATTGGCATAATATCGTTCTAGAAAATGATAAGACTTACAATGTCCTCAAAATCTTTGTGGATGGTTTGGCGCAAAATCTTTCCAAGGTGGCATCGAGTGCTAGCTGCGCTTACCTAAATGGTTCAGCAGAAATGAAATATGACACCTGTCCTGCTCAAAACGCTGACCGTACAGCTGCCGCTTTTATGATTGGTTCCTTTGCTGGAAACTTCACCCCTTATTCAGGAACAATTGACGAAGTAGCAATTTGGAAAAAGGCTTTGACGAATGGTGATGTTGCTGACCTCTACCGCCGTGGGGCCAACCGTCTCTTCTTCCAGGTACGAGGCTGCTCAACCGCAGGATGCCCTACAGCCTCTTGGAAAGGACCTGATGGGACAAAGAAAACTTTCTTCAGTGAGATTAATAACAATACAGTTCCAAGTGCTGGAAGCGGAACTGTAAAAACTACAGCACCAGTTGTCAACTTCGCGGATTTCGCCGGAATGGGCCTTGGTACAAACCGTTACTTCCAGTATCAATACTTCATGGAATCTGACGATTTTGCCACTACGCAGTGTAACTACAGCGGTGGCGGGCCTTGTTCGCCCGAGTTGAAATCCGTTTCGGTTGCGCCGAGCGCTCTTTACCCGACGAACACACCTTCGATTGTGAACAATACGGCGATACCGTTCTACACGCTCGCATCCGCTTCCGAGACGGCAAGCTGCGCGAGCGGTGTGAAGTATCAGGTGTCGATTAACGGATCTTCATTCTTCTATTATAACGGCAGTGCTTGGGTGGCGTCGGATGGAACTTACGCTCAAGCCAGTACCTCGTCGCAGATCAATGCGGGTGCTGCTACGGTAGCGACGTCGCTTGGAAGAACGTCCCTCTATGTGAAAGCCTTGCTTAACTCTTCAGGCAGCTCGCAATGTACACTCGATGCCTTCGGAGTCTCGGGGAACAGCGCATACTGATCCCCGCCCCCTTTAAGGAAATGCCTTAGACAGAAACTTCCGACCCTTCGACTTCTGCAATCTTGCCCATGCGGCCTTCTTCGAAATCGACGAAGGCCTGCTGAATCTCGGCCCTCGTATTCATCACAAAAGGACCGTATCCCACGATCGGCTCGTTGAGTGGCTCGCCGCTCATCAAGAGGATCTGGCTATCCTCGCTAGACTCGACCCTAAAGTTATCACCTTGAGTGTCGAGAACCGCTAGATGTCCTCCGGAAATCTCTTCGCCGCTGCCTAGCTTCACTTTTCCTTTCAAGACGAAGAGAGAGGTCGTATGACCTTTCGCGATGCTAAAGGTTTCCTCTGCGCCTGAGTCCAGGCGAATGTCCCAAAGGTTGATCGGACTGTGAGTAAGCGCTGGACCTTTGGCGTTTGCGTATTCACCAGCGATGACTCGCAAGTAACCGTTCTTACCTGAAAGCGCGACCCGAGGGATGTCAGCGTTCTTGAGCCCCTGATAGCGAGGCTTGTTCATCTTGTCCTTGGCAGGAAGATTCACCCAAAGTTGAATCATCTCAAACTTGCCTCCGGTTCTGGCAAAATCTTCGCCGTGCTTTTCTTCGTGCACAAGACCCGACGCCGCTGTCATCCACTGCACATCACCCGGTCCGATTTTTCCGCCACCACCAGCCGAGTCGCGATGTTCGACTTCGCCGCTGTAGACAATCGTTACCGTTTCGAAGCCGCGATGAGGATGTTCGCCAACGCCCCGACGCTTGCTGGAGTTAGACGGTGGAAAGTCCACCGGGCCCGCATAGTCCATGAGGAGGAAGGGCGAGATCTCTGCTGCTATATCGTTGTAGGAAAATATGTTGCGAACGGGAAAGCCGTCGCCAACCCAATGCTGCTGATTATTAAAACGTTTGAAGAGGAGTTTTTTCATGATCGGTCTCCGTTCTTAAAGGATCTGCTCATCCTCTAGAATAAGACCTTATTGCAGAAGAACAAGATGGGATAATCCGGATTGACTGTATCGCCATATAGACAATTGTAAGTCCATGATAGGAATGAAAAAAGGCAGGCTCTCTCGAACCTGCCTTCCTTGGATAAGCAGATTATACTTTGGACGGGAAGTATTTGGTCACGAGGTTTTCCGCGTGGGTCCAGACCGAAGACGTATCGTTGGTATCGATCGCAGCTCCGGTGTAATACGTGCCGCGAAGGCCTTGGAATGCATCGAAGCGGCGATAGAAACCCTCGACGATATCGGGCAGATCCACTTCCACACCAAAAGGTGTGTGATTGATGAATCGTTCAAAGCCGATGACTTTCACAGGTCCGGTTGTAAAGCTTCCGTTGAGCTTCTCCATATCGGTTGTGATACGCGCCTTGACTTCATCTTCGGGCATCAAAGTCTCGCTGCCGTAGAGTACGTTGACGAGTCCTGGTATTCCGGTAGGAGCCGCGGTGTACATGCCTGGAAAAGTCTGGCCCTCGAGCACGTTGTCACCGGTAGTGTTAAGCAAAACGATCTCGGGATCGAGGTTTTCGATGCGAACCATAGCGGTCCAGTAGTAGTTGGCCTTAAACTTCGAGACCATCTCACGTTCGCTGATATCGAGATCGAAAGCTGTCATGCGATCGAGCAACGGCGGGAAAGCAATGATGAGATTGGTCGCCGCGATCACGCTGATTCCAGTTGGAGTATTGACGACGATCTGCTTGGCTTCGCCTTCTGGTCTCGTTACCGAGTTTACAACGGCGTTGAGAATCAGATCCTGGCCGAGTTTCTCGCCCATGACCCGGTAGATCTCGGAGGTGCCTTTCTCCGGCGTCCAGAAATTATCTTTGAGAATGGAGTTGGTGATCGCCACGCGAGTGTTCTTCAGGGCATAGAGTGTCGGCACTTTACGAGCTGGGCCATAACCTTGTAGGTAATGAGTGACCGGCGCGTAGCCTTTGTCGAGCTTGTTGTTGATCAAGTATTCGCCAAAGGGTTGCAGAAGTTCAGCGGGTACAGACTCTGGCAGATTAATGCCGGCGTTCTCGAGGTAGCCGTATTTAAGTTTGAAGAGCAGGTTGTATTTCAAGAGTGAGTAACCCGATACAAGTACGTTAGGATCTTTGTAAGGACCTTCGTTGCCGCTCGCGATCTCGACATAAATTCTTTTTGCGCCGTTGATCTTGGAGCGAATGAGTTTCACGCCATGTTTTGCGTAAGTGTCTTTGATAATATC
>SEDW01000351.1 GCA_004193325.1 Pseudomonadota bacterium
ACCAGACGCTTTGGTGGCACGGGTCTTGGACTCTCAATCAGCAAGCATCTGGTTGAACTTATGGGTGGGCAGATTGCGGTGGAAAGTGTGGAAGGTCAGGGATCCCACTTCTGGTTCACTCTACCCCTCAAAACGGGAGCTGAAGTCTCCGCACGGCAGAACATTCATCTGCCTTATCTCGATAGCATTCCAGCAAGAATTCTTATTGCCGATGACAATACCGTGAATCGTAAAATCATCCTTAAGTATCTCGATAGTTTGGGTTATCAGGCGCAAGCAGTATGCAACGGCCGCGATGCTCTGGTAGCCTTGGCAGAGGATACTTACGATCTGATTTTGATGGACTGTAATATGCCCGAACTTGACGGCTATGAATGTACGCGAATCATTCGCTCGGTGCCCAGCACCTACCAGAACATACCCATCGTGGCCCTGACAGCCGGCGCTATGAAACGGGACTACGACCGCTGCATATCTGCCGGTATGAACGCCTATGTCGCCAAACCTCTCAAGAAAGAGCAGCTTCAGGTAGAAATCGAGATCCTTCTGGCACCCCCACGCAAGGCGGCAGGTGAAAAGGATTTCGTATTTGCGCAGGGTTTAAGGAGCTGGAATCATTCTGACAAATAGGGAAGAAATCAAAAGATAATTCACGATATTGCTAATTGATTTCAATTACTTACTAAAAAAAATATTTTCCGTTTTTTGATTCTACCGATACCTATCTTTGGAAGGGCTCAAATGTTTAGCCAATCATTGGTAGTGTTAAAGGCGAACACAAATTTTTTAGACGCCCTGATGCCTATCGAACGGGATTAACCGCTAGGGCAACTACGGTTATACCAACTCGGAGACCTTGAATGGTTGACTCCAAGCGAAGCGATAAAACGCCGTCGAGTCAGGCTAAGGAACTCTTAAAAGCCGCTTGTGAGGCTTCAGTTCTTGATGAAGAAACTCTCTCGGTACTGAGAGGGCTGGAAAGACCAGGAGATTCAGTTTCCTTTCTTAACGATGTCATCGACACTTACGTTGCGGAAGCCCCTGAAATTCTCTCTTCCCTGTTGAAAGCGATTCGTGCGAACAAACTATCGTCGGTCGTTCATTTTTCGCATCAGCTGAAGGGTCAATCTGGAAACATCGGTGTGACAAAGCTTTCTGCCATCTGTGATCTTCTCGAAGAACATGCGGAAAGCACTCTAGCCCTTGGACCAGAAATGATTATTAGCCTTCTGAATCAGGCCTATGATGAAGCTATCCGGGAATTGCAAAATGACTGGAAACGCTAAACTTGAATTCTATCCATTGCATGAAAATTCAGACTCTTTCTAAAGATGGAACCGACCGTGGGTAGTAATTTTCGCGACCGTAAAAACAAAGTCATTGCCGTTGATCCAAACGGAGCCACCCGCACCCTTATTTCCGAATTGCTTCGGGAAAAAGGGTTTACCGACGTGCAGGCTGTGCCGAGTCTCAAAGAAGCGGTCGTTATGCTCGAGACGGAACCGGTCAGCTGGCTTCTGACTTCGGTATTTGTGGATCAAGAAATTAATCTCTTTCAACTCCTGAACATGATCAGCCATACCCCTGATCTGCAGTCGCTGCGCGTATCCGCCTTTATCGAAGAGAGCGAGGCTTTCTATCTGCCCGCCGCCTTTGAGCTGGGTCTTCTCAGTTTTCATTTGAAGCCTTTCACCAAAGACAAACTCAAGTCGGAATTCGACAACTTCTTTGGTGACTTTGAAGCTTTAAGCTGGAAATCTCTGGCTCTGTCGGCAGCCTATCTGCGCCGCTCGCTCAGCGAAGGCGGCAATTACGGGGAACTCCTGCACTTCGAACGCCAGATGATGCAGGGGCAGCCTGGGAATCTTCAGCAGCTGCTTAATCTCTCGATTCCACTTATTAAACTCAATAAGATAGACGAGGCGACTTCGATCCTCACCCAGGTGCAGAAGCTGGACCCGAGTTTTGACAAGCAGGTCAAACAGATCTTCGCCACCCATCTCGCGAACGTTGATGCGAGTACTGTAAATAGCAGCTTGAATATCCTCAATCTAAAATCCGCAGTCATCGTTGAGAGTGACAGCGCGATTCAAAAGGATCTTTCCACCGCTCTTAAAGAAATGGGTGTTGAGAAAGTCGAAGTTTTCAGCGATGGTCGTACGGCTCTGGAATTTTTGAAAGCCAATGGCGACAATGACCTTATTATTCAAGAATGGAAGATTCCTCAAATCACGGGACCTCTGTTTCTACAAAAGGCTAAAGACGAGGGCGGACAGACCGCTCCCTTTATTCTCTACACGAGTCTCATCGATCAAAATGATTCTCAGTTTCTCAAGGAAATGGGCGTCGCCTGTGTGATGACCAAGCCCACGTCTCGCACCGACATTATAAAGAACATCATCTGGACCGTTCAGCAGGAACGTTCCCCGACTGAGAAGAAAGCTTTGGAACGAAAGTTCCGCCAGGCTCTAGACCAGAAGAATCTCGCCGAGGCGAAAGCGATCATGGGTACCTATGTTCAAGGTCAGGTGAGTGCTGGTGCCAAGCTTCTCATGGAAGCCGAGCTTTGTTACTACGAGGGTGATTACGAGCGGGCTCGTGAGTTGGCCTTCGGATCACTCAAAAATTCAGGCGACTCCATCTTTGTTCTAAACCTCCTCGGCAAGATCATGATGCAGCTTCGCGATGTGGTTACAGCTCTGAAGTGTTTCGAAAAAGCTCAGGAACTCGCGCCTCAGAATCTCTCTCGTCTCTGTCAGATCGCGGAGATTCAAGCGGATCTCGGCCAGGACGAAAAGTCTGAAGCAAGTCTGGCCGCGGTGAGCGATGTCGACCCGGATAGCGAGCAACTGAAGGAAACGCGGGTCAAGATCGCGATCAACTCCGGCACCGATGATGCGAAGCAGCTCATGGGCCAACTCAAGGACGCTGAGAACGTGGTGTCTTACATGAATAACCTCGCGGTGGCGATGGCCCGCTGTGGCAAGGTCGAAGACGGCATCAATCAATACAAGAAGACGATGAATTCTATACCGGACGAACGGAAGGATCTCATCTCCACAGTTCAGTTCAACCTGGCTCTCGCTCATCTTCGTGCTGGAGAATTCGCCCCGGCTAAAGAGATTCTCACGCAACTCGTGGTGGTTGAATCCAAGGTGCAGGCGAAGTCGAAGAATATTCTGAAGAAAATAAATCATTCCGAGACGGCCGGCACTCCTCTGCAGTTTAAGAAAGAAGCTTCGGTGGCGGCAGCTGAGGCGGCTCAGACAGCCTCTGCTGCAAGTGAAACAGGCTCTGCTGGTCCCATGACGGAACAGGAAGCCAAGTTCAGTCGGAATCAGGCCGTCGCCACGGCGATGCTCAGTCGGCCCGGAGATCGATGCTGCTTTATGATGTATCAGTCCTCGGCCCATCCCGCTGAGGTCACGAAGATGCTCGAAACCCATTTACGATATGCGAAGCGTGCGGTAATCAAAAAGGATATAGCTTCATGAACAATGACCTCCAGATGGCAAGCGACGAAACGATCATTCTAGTTGTTTCAAGTCACGGTCATTTGCGAAATCGTTACACTCAAATCCTCTCGGCGCTGGACGTAACTGTCCTCACCGTATCGGACGGTTTTGAGGCGCTCGATATTCTCCGCAATACCAAAATCACGGCGATCCTCTCCGACTTCGGCATCCCCGGCATGGATGGTATCGAGCTCTTCCTTCGCACCAAAGAACTGATGTTCAATGTGCCTTTCGTGATTTGTTCGACTCATATCAACAATCGCTCAAAGGATGAAGCGCTCAAAATTGGAGTGATGAAAGTTCTAAAAGGACCATCCAATAAAGCCGACATTCTCAATGTGGTCGCTGAAGCTATCGAAGAACGCCAACGACAAATCCTGCAATTTTTCCTCTAAGCGGAGCGCCCACTTAAAATGTTTGGAACCAAATCCGCAAAATTTCGTAGCATCCAGCCAGGTGGCAGCCTCTTGCATTCGAGGCTCAGCGGCTTTGACAATGCAGAGTTCACCAAATCCGATCGCGAAAAATCCGCAGAAATTCTTGTCGACTGGCGTAGCCGAAACGGTTGGCAGCTTAGAGCTGAGACGGCTGCAAGTGGACGCAACGCGGTTTTGTTTTGGATCGTGGTTCATGGTCTCTTTATCGTGGCTGCCGTGAAATATTTTCGCGGCTGATCCTCTGCCT
>SEDW01000352.1 GCA_004193325.1 Pseudomonadota bacterium
GTGAGGAGCTTCATCATCGATTCCACTGCAAAGATGGGTCTAAAGATGGTGACGATGGAAAGGACGTGAGTGAGGCCGCAGAAAACCAGAAAACTTGCAAAGAGTAAAAGAATTCGATCAATGCCCAAATCACTCCGTTTACGTGCCAGATAAATTAAGGCTAACGGAATCATGAAAAATGATATCGATATGAGAACATCCGAGAAAACATGCAGACTCAGGAGATCCGCCCTCCAGTGAAAGGCGTTTCCGAGCGCTATGAAGTTCTCATTGTCGAAAAATTTCATGGGCCATTCACCACTAGGCATGCAGCAGGGGGTGACTGCGTTGGAGCAATTGATTAGGACAAGCTAACACATTTCTCTGCAAATAAAAAAGGCTGACTGGGAGAATTTTGCGGCAAATCATGATGGGATATGAAGATTTGGGAGAACAGCAAAGTAAATCTAGCTGATCGGAGGAGTCATTTAGATCTTTGACATAATTTTTACGTTAAACGTATTGGTTGTTATCAGATGTTAACGGAATTTTTCCAGCCTCGATAAGGCTTCGAGTCAAGTCCAGGAGCTGGGTCCGGGCACTCATGACATCACTTTTCTTCTGGCCACCCAATGCCTCGAGATCTTCACGAAACATCTTGCCTGAGCGTTCCGACATCGACGCCACGAAATGGTTTAGCATCTCGGGACTCGCGCCGCGCATGGCCAGGATCAAAGCTTCGCGTTTTAAACCTTTCACAATTTCCTGAAGGCCTTTGACGTCGATTTTTAATAAATCCTCAAAGGTAAACATTTCCTGCTGAATATCGCTGGCCATCGTGGGATTTCTCTCAGAAATCCTACTGAGGAGTTCCGGTGCTTCCTGATTGAGAGCGTTGAGAATTTCGGCAACTTTTTTGATGCCACCGATCTTTTGCGAGGATCCGTGACCGAGCTTATCGAGCTCGCGCATCAGATGTTCATCCAACTCCTGAATGAGAAGCGGATCCACTTCCTGAAGCTTCGCCATGCGAATCAAAACTTCGAGACGCATACGCTCAGGAAAGATTTTGAGAAGCGGCGCTGCAAAGCTCGACGGCGCATGCGAGAGGATCAGAGCAAGTGTCTGCGGCTTATCCTGTTCGATGACCCGATAGAGAAGCTCTGGACGCGTCTTGTCGAAGACACGCATGCGATAGTCGCCGGGGCCAAAACTATCGGCTAGCGAAAGACCGTTCTTGCCGTTTTTTTTCGACATTCGTTCGATAAAACTCTGCGCATCGAGAGCTTTGCTTTTGGGTGATTGCAGAAGGGCCAAGAACTCACTGAGAGTGTCTTCGATCTCGGAAAGTTCGAGTCTTCCGAGGTTTTGGAGGCTTCGGCCGATCTTGCCGATTTCGTCGGCATTCATCTGGCTAAAAATCTTCGGCGCCAGGTCTTCACCCAGACTGGCCACGATTATGGCGGCTTTTTCAGCAGACGAGAATTTTTTAGCACCCATAGGATCACCTCTGAAGTCTTATCGGACGAATTTCTTCAGAATATTAAGGCTTTGCGAACATCTCTCTGTGCTTATTCCAAGAGATTGAAATCTATGGATTTTATTGGGAAGGATTGTGGAAAAATTCAGAAAATCCGCATACGGACGTGTGTTGAACAAAATAGAAAAGCCCCGACTCTTGGGCTTTTCTCAGAAACGCCGTGATAAAGTTGTGACATCATCTTTAATGATAGATCGAGATGAACGATGACAATGGAAAGGTCATGAGATGAAACGCACGATTGCGAGACGATATCGTTTTGAAGGACATGTTCAGGGCGTAGGATTTCGTCGCATCACAGAATCGATGGCGTCATCGTTTCCAGTCGCGGGATACGTGATGAACCTCTCGGATGGGAGAGTGGAAATGCACGTTGAAGGATCGGTAGAAGAAATAGATCAATTCGTAAATGAAATCGACAAGCGTTTCGAGAGCAAGATTACGCGAGTCACTCAAGAACTTGTGGATCTACGGAAGTATAATGGCTTTAAGGTGTCGTTCGAAAAAGTAGCGGCGGAGATGTGATCGAAAGCCAGCAATACTTTCGTTCCATCTGAACAGGTCGGCCCGAGAGAGCTGACAGTTTAGAGCATGAGTAACAGGGCTCGATCTGCCTTTTCTGAAAGGGCGCGACCTGCGATATTGAGACTGAGCTTCGAACCGATACGGTCGAATAGCTTGATCTCGAAAACATCCTCAATCTTGCGGAGTCTGTGACTCACTGCCGGGGGTGTAAGCCCTAGTAGCGCAGCTCCTGTTGACGGTCGTCCACCCTTGAGCAAGTGTTGCAAAAGAATGAGATCGTCGATGTCTAGCATACGCAACCGTTTGTACTGTTGCTCGCTTTGGCTCTGACTCTGCATTTCCATCGCGTCTCCTCCAAGTCCTAGTCCGGATTCTCTTCGATTTCATGGCCCACTCGAATTTTCCCTATTCAATCGAAAACTGGCCAACAGGTCAACTTTTAGCTGCAGAAAATTATTTTAAAATTCGTAACAAATTGTGAGCGCTTTGCTCATCGTGTGCAAAGCCATGGGTATACGGCGTTCTGACAGCTAGTTAAGAAAGTATGATAAATTCATGAAAATATTAACTAAGCTCTTTCGTCTCGATAAGTTCCCTCAACATTTTGAGGCGATTTGAGACGATTTTACCCTTAAATTAGGCTTTAGTGGCTTAGTCGTCATGTATAGTTATTTGAAAAAAGCGAAAAGCATTAATGACCTAGAAACTAAATTCTTCATGTCAAAAGGCCAATAGCTGTCTTTGTAAAAGCACTAATTGGCGGCCTGGCTCGATTGTAAGCTTTCTTCGTTTGATTGAAAATGACGGACTTTCGATAAGGTCAACTGCGCTTTCCAATCCCGCGCTGAGTCTATAGGATGCTTTTTCGGTTCAAGACGAACGAAGAACCGTGTTCACTTAGCTGAGGGTGCATTGATGCTGAAGTTGAGTCTCGCCTTGTCCATAGCTCTGATGTCCTCTAGCGCTGCCGCAGCGACGATCGCCTTGATCGGGGACAGCATCAGTACCGGGGGCGCAAGTCATAGCGCGCTGGCATTCGATATCGATCGCATGGAAGGTGTTATCAGCGGCCGCACAGCCGTGGGAGTGGATCAGGCGACAGCGGATTTTCTCACCGCCGAAGGCATTCCCGCCCCTTACACAGGTGTGGAAAGACTTGGTCTTTCGCCCCGCGAATTCACTCATCCTCTCGTCTGGATGTTCAATAACTTTGTCACATCGATGTCGACTCAGTTTCTCGACACCGAGGAATTCTCCTGGGGCTATCTCCTCGGCCGCATGCGTGGCGATAACACCCTAATCGCAGCCCGTGATGGCGAGAAATCTTTCCAGGCTCGTCTGCAGGTCGACCGTCTCCTCGATGGAGCGCCGGATACCGCGATCGATCATGTGTTTGTCTTTTTCACCGGCAATGATATTTGCGCGCCGCATCCCTCGCTCGTTACGACGAAGAATGATTACCTCGCAAACATCAACGATGCCGTGCGTTATCTCATCCGCAATGCGAGGCCGAAAGCGAACGGCGGCATCACGCACGTCTGGTTGCTCGATCCCCTGGGGGTCTCGCAGATTGCGACTTCGCCGGCTATTTTGAATAAGAAGGTGACCGCTTACGGTAAGGAAGTAACCTGTAAAGCCCTGCAATCCGATGATATCGAGAAAGATCTCGTCGGCAATCCGACCCCTGAGGAATCCACCGGACGCCTGGGTTTGCGTGCGATCCTCGCTCAGGTGTTCCAGGGCGGTCCCTACGGGCTTTGCCCAAGTCTCTTCAGTTATCACAACACAGGTTCACTCGAAGACCTCCTGCCCATCTCGGACGCTCTCAGAGGTTATCGCGAAGGTCTCACCGATCTCGCTAAGAATCTCAACGACGTGAGCCCGCTTTACAGCGTGCAACAAATCAACGCCCCCGCCTCGATCATGTTCGAAGCGGACGATATCGGAAATGATTGTTTTCACTTGAGTGTTAAGGGGCAACTGAAGGTTGCTAAAGCAGTCAAGGCAGAGATGACGACGAAGTATCAGCAGTAGACTTAAAAACCTTCGTAGTGTCCCTTACGGACCTTTTCCACAGCTTCAGCCACTTGAGTCTTGTCGCGAGTCTTGGATTCGCGATGTCTCATGGCGTCCCGTTCACCAGAACTCGTGAAG
>SEDW01000353.1 GCA_004193325.1 Pseudomonadota bacterium
ATGATCGCACTCTCGGTGGCCCTCGACAGCTTTTCGGATAACCGCTTTAATCATGGCCTTCTCATGGTCCTTCTCTTCTTTGGCTTGGCGACTGCTGCCGCCTATTGGATTCATGCGGCTAAGGCAAAGGAACCTCTCTTTTCGCTCGATCTCTTTGCTATCCGGAGCTTTAGTATCGGTCTCATGGGCAACCTCTTTGCACGCATTGGCTCAGGCTCTTTACCCTTTCTCCTGCCGCTTCTCCTTCAGCTCGCACTTGGCTATTCGCCGACGGAGGCGGGCCTTATGATGATTCCAACGGCTGTGACTGGGATTCTCGCCCGACGCTATGCAACGACTCTTATTATTAAGATCGGCTACCGCAAGGTTCTCGTCGCCAACACTTTTCTCGTCGGTCTCACGATCGCAAGCTTTGCCCTCGTCACTCCTGAGCAGCCTCTATGGATTCGCGTCGTTCAACTCCTGATCTTTGGGGCAGTGAACTCCATTCAATTCTCAGCCATGAACACAATCACGCTCAAGGATTTAAAGGGGCACTCCGCGAGCAGCGGCAATAGCCTCCTCTCCATGGTCATGATGCTGGCCATGAGTCTTGGTGTGGCCGTCGCCGGCGCGCTGGTCGCAGGCTTCTCCGCTCACTTTAGTCTGACTGGGGATAGCAATACGGTGCTCAAAGCCTTTCAGGCGAGTTTTGTCTGCATCGGTTTGATTACAGGCGCTTCGGCCTGGATCTTCTGGCAAACGCCGGATGATGAGGATTGTCCTGAGAAAGAGGCCGACGCGGTGGAGATTGCCTAAGCATTCCGAGTAAGACGGATCGACTTGTTGGGATCTTCTGAAGACTGCTACAATGGTGGCAATTCAAATGGAGATCCCTCATGCGCCTCACCTATATCCTCTTCGCTTCCCTGCTCTTCGCCTCTTGTCAAAAATCGAGCTCCGATGATCCTGTAAGCACGGCCGTAGTGCAGACAAGTATGTCTCAGGAATATTTCCAAAAGAGCAGCACTATCGAAGTCCAGGTCTGGTACGAAGCCGCCGCTGAACCCTACACCAAACAAAACCTCACTCAACGAGACTTTTGGGATATTCTTCGCCAAAACCTCGCCGCCATCATGCAATACCGCTCGACGCCGCCGACGATTACTGTCCCTTCAGCCTTAAGTGAGATGCACGCCCTCACCATTACAAAGCAGGACAACTGGACAGCTCAGCAGATCATCGCGCTTGCCGCAGAGCATCAATCAGGAACAGCGGCTGCGGGAACTTCGAGATTTCTCGTCTATTTCCTCGACGGCTATTTCAACAAGGGCAATGGCAGCGAACAGAATATTCTTGGCGTCAGCCTCGGCGGCACCAATATTCTTGCCATGTTCAAACCCGTTATCAAATCGACAGCGACCGGAGTGGCCGAAGTTATTCCAAAGTTTGTTGAGCAATCGACCATGGTTCATGAACTTGGGCATGCCCTGGGATTTGTCAACAATGGTGTGCCGATGGTCGCCGACTATCAGGACAAGGAACATGGAGCTCATTCAAATAACGAAGATGATGTCATGTACTGGCTTAATGAGGGAGCCAGTGATTTGAGAGACTTTGTTGTGAAGTACACCACATCTCAATCTGTTGTGATGTGGGGCCCTGAAGTCCTCGCTGATGCGAAAGCCATCAGTAAATAGTATCTCCAGGGGGCTACAAGCCCCTGTTCCTCTCTCCGCAAATTCTGCTCGATCCCATCGCTCATTTCCTGTAAAATAGTAAGAATGGCTACAGCTGCTTGAGGCAGACTCCTGGCCCTCACCCCTATTCCAGCTCTCATCTTTGTGCCCACTGACGAAAGAAGTCAGTTGAAGATCTGCGTCTGGCCTTTTACCTTCTGCCTGTGGATCAATCCCATCACGAGGACAAGTCATGAACCAATGGCTGATACGAATCTCTGCGCTTTTTCTCGGCCTTTCAGCTTTGAGCCTTCAGGCTCAGACTCTCGATGAGAGTGAAAATTTCTGGCGAGCGGAAGTGACTCGTTACTGCGGCGCCTACCCGTCGAAAGATGATTGTGATGATGGCGACTCGGTGATCTTCAATGGCCTTCTTTGTATGTCTGGAGAAGAGATCGGTTGCCAGTCGGTGCGTGATTCTCAGGACATGTTCGGCCAGTTCTGGCGTTCGCCCCGAAGAAACCCGGGGAATCTCGGTGAAGACAGTTCCTTCTCACGAGACCAAACACTCGGCGTCTTGCTTTATCTCGTCAAGACGAAGGATACCGCTGCTGCGGTGCGCTGGATGGATTGGATCGAAGACAACAAATACTGCAGTCTGAAAAACCCTCTTGGCGGCAATTGCATTCTCACTCTCTATCGCGTCTGCCGCGATGCCGACGGCGAAACCTGCACGATGACGCCCGCACTCTGGGGACTGACGCGTAAAGTCTGGGATTACCTTGGACTAGGCACGACCAAACCGATGCGCGACTTCAATAATGCCGATGTAAGTGATCTTGAGCTCTCCACAGCAGGCAGCGAAAAACCTGGCTATCGCCTCCATTTAAAGGCCGTTTCGACCTTCATTCGACTCGTGATAGGTGAATCGGTGGCGCGCTCGAGGACAATTGCGGGAACACTTTATTCCCGGCAAAATGCGAACCCTTTCTTTCAGCTCTTAGCTGAGGGAAAACTCACCGATGTGGAAACAAAACTGCTCCAGCTCTGCCCCAAGCCCGGAGATAACCTCGATTACATTCGTCATCAGTGGTCATGGGAAAGAGACCAGGCCGATGAGGCCTGGACTCTGAGTATGGGTTGGGACTGCATCTTCGTGGCGAATCTTCTAAGAAACTACGAGCGCATTTTCCAATCTTCGCTCTTCGTCAGTGATGACTCACTTTAAAATTGCTTTTGCTCACAGATTTCTCAATGAATGAGAAGAGCATGGGCAAGAGGAAGAGAGTGAGAAAAGTCGAAGTAAAAACGCCACCAGTGACAACAGTTGCCAGTGGCTTTTGCACTTCTGCTCCGAGACCGCTCGACAGCATCATGGGGAGAAAACCAAAAATCGCCACGAGCGCCGTCATCACCACGGGACGAAGTCGACTCGAAGCCGCCTCCTTGATCATCTCGAGACCTGATTTGCCTTCGCTCATCGAGCTATTGAAGAAGCCTATGAGAACAACCCCGTTGAGCACGGCGATTCCTGAGAGCGCAATAAATCCCACACCGGCCGAGATGGAAAAGGTGAGATCATGGAAGTAGAGATTAAGAATGCCACCGACCCAGGCAAAGGGAATACAAAGGAAGATCAAACCTGTTTCCAGGAGATTGCCAAAGGCCGCGTAGACCATAAAGAAGACGAGTATGAGTGCAATCGGAGTCAGAACAAGGAGACGATTGCGCGCCTCTTCCAGATTCTTAAAGTTTCCGCCCCACTCGATATAACTGCCTTCTGGCAACTTCAATTCTTTGGCAATTTTTGCCTTGGCTTCCACCACCCAGGATTCTGTGTCACGGCCGCGAAGGTTGACGAGGACGGCTGCGCGTCTTGCCCCGTTCTCTCGCGTGATGGATCCAAACGTTTCCTCAAACCCGACTTTAGCCAGCTTTTGGAGCGGAACAGTAACACCATTGGTTAGCAGGACAGGGATATTTCGAATGACATCGAGATTACCTCTTTCCTCTTCGGCGAGTTTGATAAGGAGTGGAAAACGTTTTTCCTCTTCGAAAATATGCCCGACTTCCTCACCACCCATCGCAATGGAGACGGCCTCAAGGACTTCACTGGTTGACGTTCCATAGCGGCTCATACCCTCCGCCAGAGGCTCAATTCTAAGTACAGGAGACGTTCCGGCAAGATCGAGTTCCACATCGCCGGAGCCCGGGAGTTTCGAAACGATTTCCTGAATCTTCTCTGCAACCTCCAGGTTCTCTTCGAGCTTATTACCAAAGACCTTTATCGCGACGTCCGCTCTCGTCCCTTCGAGGAGTTCATTGAATCGCATCTGAATCGGCTGAGAGGCGAGATAATTCTGCCCGGGAACTTCCAGCTCAAGACGAGCGAGCATCTCTTCGACCAGAGTCTCATAGGATTTTTCTTTGCCAGAATCCTTTGGCCAATCCTTTTTGTCTTTGAGCATGATGTAGGTGTCGGAAACATTCACACCCATCGGATCGGTAGCAACTTCACTCGTGCCGATCCTTGAGAA
>SEDW01001386.1 GCA_004193325.1 Pseudomonadota bacterium
TCGTTCCACTTGTCCCGTTTGACTTCGTAATGAGCCGAGAGGTAGGAGTAGAAGTTTAGGATCTTCGTATCCATTGCGTACTGGAAGTAGTGTCGATCCCCGTCTTCCCATTCTTTCTGCAAGTATCCCGGAGCAATTGCAATCTGGCCCTTGTCCGTACTCACGGTCGTCTCAAAATCGATCCAGTCCGCATCCAGACCTGTGACATAGGTCACCTGTTTGGCTTTTTCATCGCTTATTGGCGGCATTCTCGGCTTGGGTTGGAAGCCGTATTGCTCACGCTTTTTATCGCTCGAGAGTTCGCCGCCATCATTATAACCAAAGCCGGGAAAGAAACTCTGGTTATTGAAGAAGGTTCCGTTGCCTGCGATCGAGGTCATTGTTCCGCTGTTTTTAAAACCTTCGGAGCCGTAATCGACAGTGTAAGTGACATTAACTTTTTCGCCCGGCGCAACCGGGGTAGCGAAGCGATAGATATTGATATCGATTCGTTCATCGTTGACGGCGAGTTCTGCCGGTCGATCGATCGTCAGAGTCGTGTACTTCTTCTTTACAGGAAGCGTGACAAAGAATTCACTGACTGGCACGCCTGATTTATTCTCAAAGACGTAGTTTACTTTCGCCTTCATCCAAAGCTTCGAGGGATAGATGTCGACAGCCGCATTGACTTTGCCAATTTTCAGTTGAGCCGCGCCATCGTATTTGGCTTTGTAGGTCTGCTCGTAATAGACGGCATCGAGTTCGCTTTGTTTGGCAGTCTGATAGTGGTTAAGGACGTTGGTATTGTAGAAGATGTGCCCGGCCTGAGCCGCAAACGCCAAGACTAAGATGAGCACAAGGACGCGCATTTCGCTTTGTTTGGCAGTCTGATAGTGGTTAAGGACGTTGGTATTGTAGAAGATGTGCCCGGCCTGAGCCGCAAACGCCAAGACTAAGATGAGCACAAGGACGCGCATCTTAGTCGTCAAACGACGTTTGACATCAACCAGACGCCTTTCCCAGGCGCTATCCGTCCCGCGAACCCAGAAGAGATAGACGAGGCAGAGGAGTATAGCGGCTCCCAATCCCCAGTAGAGCTGAAGATTCCGAATCTTGAGCAGATAAGGCCCGTAACCATTCATATCAGAGTAGGGTGGGGCGTCTGTCCCACTGTTGTAGCGATAGAGAACGTGATCGAATCCGGCGCTCGCGAGAATTCCCGAGACGATGAGGTAGAGAACGACCAGGCCATGACCGATGTACTTATTATCGATGATAGTATGCAACGCGAAGATCAGAGCGCTCATAATCAGAAACGAAACATATTCCAGCGAATAAAGTGTGGTAAAGACCTGACCCAATTCGAAGCGGGTATAGCCGTGCGCCATCTGAATGATGACACCACAGAGACCAACAATGAGGAGAAGACTGGCAATGATCACCTGCATGGCGAGGAACTTCGATAGCGAACTCAACCAGATCGGCGTCGGCATCGCATCGACGATCTGATTCAAGCGGCTCTGACGCTCTCTCCA
>SEDW01000354.1 GCA_004193325.1 Pseudomonadota bacterium
GTGCAATTTGGTAGTGCTAAAGGGCAAAAAAAGCAAGTACTTTATTTGCTTGTAGCGCTTTCCAGAGGCCGATTGTTAAGGCCTTGTAAATGCCGCGAGCGGGGTAACCCCTCCCGATAACACGAAGCGATAGTCTCAGCCGCCTTTTGCGCGAGATTTCCCTTCAATTTATCGTTCAGACGATCCAATTCGGACTTTTTCTGCGCCCGATAGGTCTCGTCACTTATGAGCCTGGTCAACTCCTGCGCAAGTTCGTCGCCGCTAAAATTTTGAACAAATTCTTTAACCAAGCCATAGTCCGCTACCAAATTAACCAGGCTGATATGCGGCAGTTTCACAAAGTGCTTGGCAATCTTGTAGCTCAAGTTCTGCATGACATAGGCAACAGCCATCGGCGTTCCAACCAGTGCGCATTCGAGCGTCGCTGTGCCGGACGTCACCACGGCCGAATCGCTGCATTTCATGAGGTGAATGCTTTGCCCCTGAACCAGGGTGGTATCGCCGATGTGAAAGACCTTGAGATCGTCTGTGGCAATAGCTGGAGGAGGAAGCTCCACTCCAAGTTGCTCGGCAAAGAGTTGTAAAGAAAGATTAGGAGCGGCGGAAATAGCAAAACGAATGCTGGGATCACTCTTGCGGAGAGAATCTCTTGCGGCCAGCATGCGGGGCAGTAGACGCTGTATCTCGCCCTTACGACTTCCCGGGAAAAAGCCCACGATTTTATCTGAGGGATTAAGCCCAAAGCGGCCGCGATTGCCGCTCGCTTTAGCCGCACGATCCACTTGAGGCGTGCCCACGTACGTGAAATTCACATCCCTCTGGCGGAAAAAATCCACTTCAAAGGGCATGATTCCAAGGACTTCGTCTGTGCTGGACTTAAGAATTTTTGTACGCTTTTCATGCCAGGCCCAAAGCTGAGGAGCCACGTATTGAAAGACAAAAGCGCCACGAAGCTTGAGCGCATCACCCAAACGCAAATGAAAGCCCGGATAATCGACCAGAATCGCAATATCAGGTTTGCGCTGATCGATTTCCTCGAGCAGAGAAAATTCCATGCGTTTAATATAAGAAAGGTGCTTCAGCACTTCAACAAAGCCCATCACCGAGAGTTCTTCGATACCAAAGAGTTCTTCGCAACCCGCCGCGCGCATTCTCGGGCCGCAGATTCCAAAAAATTCGGCATCCGGGAGCAGAATTTTGAGCTGCTCGAGCAGTTCTCCTGCCAATAGATCTCCGGAGGGCTCACCGGCTGAGACAAAGATTTTAAGCGCCATAGTCAGTGCCCGCTTTTAGGATCATGAAAGGGCAGAACATGGGCAGATGCCACCTGTTTCTCAGCCTGTTCGACGAGCGAAACGGATTCAATCAGCTCGGCGCCGACGGCAAGGATGTGCGCCTCTCCACTGAGGTAAAGATGCAGCTGATCGAGCTGCTCTTTCAGCGATTCCTTTTGCGCCACTGGCACCGAAGTGCTATCGAGGCCTTGCGCGTCCGTGGTCCACTTGAGTCTCTGGAAAGGTGTATTTTTCTTTGAGAGATTATGTCCGTGGAGTTCGCAGGTCTGTTGAATATAATCGACGAGACAAAGCCCTTCACTTCCCGTTACACGGATCGAGCGCATACGCTGTGGAGTGAGCCAGTTCACATGAACGGTGCCCGTGACGCCTTTTTTCGAACGAACAGAAATTTCAGCGGCATCGTAAATGGACGACGTCTGGGTGCAATGACCTACGCCGTGCACGATATCCAGAGGTCCGAGGAACATGCGGAAGAGATCGAGCTCATGCACACCGAGATCGAGAATAACGTTGTTACCAGGCTTAACATTGCGGGGAAAACCACCAGCACGCAGTCCATTGAGATGGACGAGGCGACCGAGGATTCCACTTTGAATAACGCCGCGAAGGGCACCAACGACTGGATTGCAGCGTTCGATATTGCCAACGGCGAGTTTGAGGCCTTTTTTCTCGGCGAGAGCGACGAGGTCTCGAGCCTGACCCTCGGTGCTGGCGGCTGGTTTTTCGACGAATACGTTATGGCCAGCTTCGAGGAGTTTCGTCACAAGGGAATAGTGGAGTTCGGTCGGGGCTGCGACGACTGCCAGATCGAATGTGAGATCATCAGGCAAGTGCTTATGGAGGGGCACAGCGCTCGCAGTCGTGGGCAAAGCATCGGTAACGGGATCGACGACAGCCACGAGTTCGAATCGTGCGTCTTCCTGCAGAACGCGCAGGTGATTTTTTCCCATATGACCCAAACCGAAGAGACAGGTGCGAATCTTTGCCATGAAATGACCCTTATCTACCAATGCTCAAAAAAGCCTAATCGTGCCGAGGACGCCAAAGATACCTTTTCTTGCCCCATAAATACAGTAGAAAGCCGCTTTATCAGTGGCTTAGGGTCTTGTGACGCAGAGTACGTCCGAGAAAGATTAATGGATCGTTAGTGAGCAGGGCTTAAGACTGAAGGAAAGGCTTAAAAAAAAGACCGAACGTGAACCGTTCGGTCTTGAGGAGTCGTCATTGAGCGAGGCGACTACTTACGATTTTTTCGCATGCGCGAAATGAAGAGGCAGTCGCTATCCGCGTCGGGGAGACCGCAGATCATTTCCTCTTCGATTGTGAGAGGGAGTTCGGCACAAAGCTGCGCCGTGACATCCTCATTTTCTTCGGGGAACCAGCTACAGGTAGCATACACAAGCTGTCCGCCTGGCTTGAGGAAGGGCAGAACCTTCTCAACAATGCTGATCTGGAGCTTTTGCAATGCGGCGATGGAGTCCTCAGTTACGCGGAAACGTCCGTCAGGACTACGGCGCCATGTCCCAGATCCTGAACAGGGAGCATCGACCAAGATGATATCAAAGCCCTTCCCTACCGAACGCGGCAGGTCGAGTTGAGTGCCGCCGTTCCAAGGAATTGGTGTGACGTTGGGTAGTTTGGCGCGATGAGCGCGACGCGATACTTCGGTGCCTTTGTAAGCACGGATATCGGAAGCGTAGATCTGCGCCTTGGGATAAAGAGCCGCGAGCTGCAGGCTTTTGCCACCGCCGCCAGCACAACAGTCCCAGATTTGAGCTGGGCCTTCGACCGGGATTTTTTCTCCGAGGAGTTGTGAGCCGTAGTCCTGAACCTCAGCCCAACCCTCTTCGAGAATAGGAGTCTGAGTCAGATTTTTATCGCTCTCGATTTTGAGCGATTGCCCATGCCAGCTGAAGGGAACATTGAGTTCGTTTAGCTTGGCTTCGACCTTGGCTTTGTGAGCGGGTTTATTGAGACGAAGCCAAAGCGCGGCACGGCGATTTTGAGCCTTTAAAAAGCTTTCTTTCTGCTCGAGCGACCAATCTGATATTTGCATACGTCGGGCAAAGGAACGAGAAAACCAGTCGGAGAGACCAGCTGAGGCCAAGCCGTCTTCTGGCATAGTTTTGGAGAATTGCGCGAGAGATTCAAAGAGTTCATTCGCTGGGATCGCTGACAGGGATTTCCAGGCGGCCTTGGGATCGAGACCCTGGCTTTCCGCTCGCGTCTCGAGCATAGGCATAGCCCAACGCACGGCGCTGAAAACCGCTTCGCTGTACCAACGGCGGTCTTTGGAGCCAAAACGTTTATCCTGCTTCATTCTGCCGACGAGCCAGCGATCGAGTTGTGGCAACTCTTTTTCTTTGGCGAGATCGGTCCAGATACGAAACAAATGGGGCGTCCTTGGGGACTCGAGCAGCTCTTGCATGAAACAGTTACCTCTTAGTGCAAACGGAGAGACGGAGACGTAGAAGAATGCTGCGGGCGCTCGCGACCTCGAAAGGTGACGGCGATAATGGATTTAGGTGAAGCATCCGTGTTTTGCAGAGCCAAAGCTTGTCCGCTCGGCAAAACCTGGCCAGCTGCAGCGATTTTGTCGTTGACGATGATGCCAGGCGACTCTGCCATGAGATCAAGGCCTTCGTTGCCTTCGATCGTCAGATTTTGTCCCGCTGGAATGAGCCAGCGTTCAATCACGGCTTCCGGAACCTGGAAAAGGATGCGGTTTTTGTCATTCTGGAGTTCCCTGGCGGCGCGATTCGCCTGGTCACGGAAAATACGAACCGAGGGTTCGGCGATACCGCCAAGGGCCTCGGGTTTTTTGATCTCAATATCAACGGCCGCGATGAGCGCCTCAGTGCCCGGAGCTGGCG
>SEDW01000355.1 GCA_004193325.1 Pseudomonadota bacterium
AAGCTCTGGCTGATCAATTCTTCGCCGCGTGACCAGATGGCCACCTGGCCTTCGCGCTTGACGATCTGGGAACGAATGCCGTCCCATTTCCATTCGACAGCGAAGTCTTCAATCGGACCCATGACGGACGGATCGTCGTCTGTGGGGGATGCAAGAAAGAAGGGATAGGGATAAAGAGAAAGGCCCTCGCGTTCGGCTGAGCCCAAGGACTCAAACCATTCTTTCGTCACAGGCCATTCGCCGATGAGCTTTTCGCTCAGGACAGCCTCGTCCCATTTAAAGGCTTCAACCAGGCCTCGAACGACGAGACGAGCCGAGACTCCCGAGCGAAAGCCGCCAGTGAGGAGCTTGGTAAGGATGAATACTTCTTCGGTTGTGAGTTCGGTCCACCACTTTTTCAAAATATCTTTTTGCGCTTCGTCCGGGGCTTTGGACAAAAAGGGTAAACGTTCCTCGATCCAGGTATGCAGAGGAATGTCGCCTAAGGTTTTGTCGCCGACAGTTTCTGTGAGTAGGGAAATTGTCTCGGCGAGATCACCAACAGCGCTGTAACTCTCCTCGAAGAGCCAGTCGGGAAGTCCACTCAATTCCTGAACGGCGCTCTGAATCGTCTTGCGTTTGACGAGACGCTTTTGTTTGCGGCCCAGGAAGTAATAAAGAGTCCAGATCGCGTCCTCAGGAGGAGCGGCGCGGAAATATTCGGCCAGTGCGGTAACCTTGGCTTTGGTACTCGTCGTCGTGTCGATCGCTTCGAAGAGTCTGACCAAACGTTTCATCAGGCGTCCTCCTCTCGGGCAAAGAGTGTTTCCAAAGGTTCAGCATCGTGACCCTGTTCGACGAGAAAGCGTGAGAGTTCGTCCGTGTAGCCGTGCGTGACGTAGATTTTCTTCGCGCCGCACTCTTTCACCGTTTGCAAAAGAGCTGGCCAGTCGGCGTGGTCGGAGATCACGAAGCCTTGATCGTAGGCCTTACGGCGACGATTCCCTCTGATGCGCATCCACCCCGAGGCAAAACCAGATTCAAAGGTTCCAAATTTTCTGGCCCAGGTGCTCGATATTGCTGCCGGTGGGGCAAGGATGAGTTGCCCTTTCGTACCCTTCTCAAAGTCTGTGGCTGGAAGAGTGGCGATCAAGGGTACACCTTGCTCACGATAAAGATCGACAAGAGCCTGAGTCGCACCGTGGAGAAGCACCGGCTGATCGGTAAAGGCGGCAAGAGCGTGGAGGACGCGCTGCGATTTTCCGAGGGAATAACAACCGAGGATACAGTTTTTGCCGACTTCCTGGTTTTTCATCCACCATTTGTAGACAGCCTCGGTTTCTTCTTCGATCGACTTCCAGACAAAGACGGGCAGACCAAAGGTCGATTCGGTAATGAAATAATCGCAAGGGACGACTTCGAAGGCTTCGCAGGTCGGATCGTAATCCCGTTTGTAGTCGCCGGAGACGACCCAGACTTCGCCATCACATTCGAGGCGAATCTGTGCGGATCCTAGGATGTGACCCGCCGGATGAAACGATATTTTTACGTCGCCAAGGAAAAATTCCTGACGATAGGCATGCGGATGATAAACACCATCAGGTCCAAGGCGACGCTGGATAATGCCGAGACTTTGTTCGGTGATGTGATAGAGCTTAGAGCCCTCGCGAGCGTGATCGCTGTGCGCGTGCGTGATGAGCGCGACGTCAACGCCTTCCCAGGGATCGATATAGAAATCTCCCCGCGGACAATAGAGTCCTCGGGGAGTTACTTGGACAAGGGGTTGCCTTGGACTTATTACATTCATGGGTTTAAAATCTGGTATTCAATCGGCTTAAAGGAATAATTGTTGGACTGCTCAGCAGAACATGCCGTGAGTCCCACGATCAGATCCATTTCCGCCCGAATGATGATGTAATCGCCGGCTTTGCTCTTTGGCGGCTCAACTTTGATTTCGCCAGTTTCACCATTGACCGTAACATTCATAAAGACGTTAAAGGTCGTAGGAATATCGTCGCCGGTGATGCCGTACTCTTTAAGAGCGGCTTCGAGGTTGCCGAAACAGCCGCGGTGCGGATGATCGTGACCGTAGATGATGCGAAAGGTATCAGAGCTGCAAGGCGTCAGGAGAAAGTCGTGACGACCAACGGTGTCTCCGAGAATCTCAAACATGACTTCGCTACGGTTGGAGTAGAATTTATCTCCCTCCGAAAAAAAGATCTTATTGTTGTAATCGATCGTGCGGCCGGACGATAGCGCCTCGCGCTTGTCCTGCTGGCTAAAACAAAGGAGGTCACAAACCTGTTCGCCCATCGGATCGATAATTTTGAGTTGCGCACCGCGCGGGAGCAGAAAGGCGGTGCCTGATCGTGGCGAAATGGTTTCTTTCATCAGTGCATACCTTTGTTATGAAACGGGCACTTCCATTCAGAGGAAACTTGACGACCGCTGTACTGGATAGCCTCGGAGTTGTCACCGAAATCTTCTAGCATAGGATTGCTGCTTCCTGAAAATGCCACGTCGCGTCGTCGAATGAGCTTGCGCATATTTTGATACTGGCCGCTTTCACGCAGCTGTTCAAATTGTTCATGCAGGTTAAAGACTAGGGCTGGCAAGGGAAATTGTCTTGCCTTACGGCTCGATCCCGGATGCATACCCACAATATAAAAGGCTTTATTGCCGGCACTGAAGCTAAATGTCGAATCTTCAGGATTCTCACTTACGGCCGTATCCCATGGGTAAATGTCTTTATCGTGGAGACTTTGTAGGCGTGACCAGAGGGCTGCTTCAAAATCTTCTTCGGCCATTTCCATCTCGTCATTGAACGTGACGATAAAGCTACGAAAGATCGCCTTATCCTCTTTGTAGTCAGCAATGAACTGATAAAGACCTTTGAGAATATCGTCATCATGCTCATTGGAGAGGATCGAACCTGCTTCACAGACGGAAATTTGATCTTTCGCCAGCGCAGTCTTCGCGCCGACGCATGGAAAAGCCATGTTCGAAACGTAGGCTTTGATGAGTTGCTGATGATCAATTTGCTGAATGTTGTGATTGAGGGCGGTTTGAGTTTGCATCGATCTTCTCCAATGAGCTTAATCAGTCAAGTGGGTGAAGAGCAAGAACCGTACCTCAGTGCAAATATAAATTTTCCTTAGCAATAGTAGGAAGAGATGAGAATGAGGTGAGGGCTATACCATACAGTTTGCTGCAATATGCCTACAGGGTTATTAAAATGCGCCAGCCAAAGAGCCGCCAAACAATTGATAATCAAAAGGCGGAAACATCAAGTTTCCGCCTAGTTTTTTAACAATTGCGAATGACTTAGGAGTGGAGATGCGCTTGATCGCCAGCAGATTTTTTGCTCATTTGATCGTGTTCGCCTTCCGCAAATTCCTCGATCATTTTTTTATTGAATGCAGGAATGTCTTTAGGACTACGGCTCGTTACGAGACCATTATCGACGACGACCTCCTCATCAACCCACTTGGCTCCAGCATTGATCAAGTCAGTCTTGATAGAGGAATAGGAGGTCATTTTACGGCCTTTTGGAAGCCCGACTTCAATGAGGACCTGAGGGCCATGGCAAATCGCGGCAATCGGTTTTCCAGCATCAACGAAGTCCTGAAGAAACGCGATTGCGTCTTCATCGCCGCGGAGCTTGTCTGGATTCATAACGCCACCTGGGATAAGGAGGGCATCAAAATCATCGGCGTCCGCATCGCTCAATTTCAGATCGACAGCAATGGAGTCGCCCCAATCTTTCTCATTCCAGCCTTTGATTTTGCCGCTTTTGATAGAAACGATTTTCACTTCAGCGCCAGCGGCGATGAGTGCTTTTCTTGGCTCGAAGAGTTCGGATTGTTCAAAGCCATCGGTACTCATGATCGCGACTTTGCGTCCTGATAATTCTTTGCTCATATATAAAATTCCCTTCATGCTTGGTTTTATCTCTGACGAGATTGTTCAAACCTAGAGGCAGATTCTCCCGCCTGTCAACACGAGCGGTAGAATTAATTTTATAAGCCATGAATATCTATAGAAAAAATAGAATTCGCGAAAAGAACTAATCTAGAATTAGACCCATGCCCGAAAGCGAACGTGCGAGCTTGAGCGAAGCTTCGAGTTCCTGCATTGCAGCCTCCTTCTCCCCTTCGTCCTGAATACGCAAAATGTGTGAGGGGTGATG
>SEDW01000356.1 GCA_004193325.1 Pseudomonadota bacterium
AGATCCAGAATCTCATTGATGAGTTTCAAAAGGTCCTTACCGGACGTGTGAATAATCTTGGCATTTTTAATTTGATTGTCCGACATGGTCTTCTCACGGTTTTCCGCAAGAACCTGAGCGAGGATCATTATGCTGTTAAGGGGCGTTCGCAGTTCGTGAGACATGTTGGCGAGAAAAATGGATTTATAACGGTTGGCCACTTCAGCCTCCCTACCCTTCTCTTCGGCGTCTTTCTTCGCGATCGCAAGATTGTCGATCACGACTTCCAACTTCTCATTTTGCGCCTCTAGCTCGCTTCTCTGTTCCTCCAGCTCCTGATTTACATGCTGAAGGGTCAGCTGCTGATCGTTGAGAAGATTGGTCTTGGATTCAAGTTCGAGGTTGGCTTCCAGCAGCTCACTGCTTTGTTTCTGGGTCATTCCGAGCAGATCGAGTACGAGGGCATTGGCTTCCAATGATTTGAGAATGACTGCAATGTTTTCTTCGACCGCTTCAAGAAAACGAATGGAAATATCATTGAAATCGTTGAAGGATAAAAACTCCATCACCGCGATCACTTCGTTTTCAAATCTGATAGGAAAAATCACGAGGCCTTTGGCAAAGGTCTGGCCGAGACTCGATGAGATCGACGAGTAGCCATCAGGAAGCATGTCCTGGGAAAGATGCCGAATCTGGCCCGATTGCACGACTGCACTGATCAGCCCCTCACCCTTATCAAAATGCAGTGGGGCTTTGACTCCAAGGCTATAGACCAGATCAAGAGCCCCGTCTGTTCCCCGATAAAAGCTCGCAATCTCGGCCCCTATGCTAAGGCTCAAACTTGACAGACAGTTCTCCGCAAAGCGCTTAAGATCTTTTTCGCCGCGAATTGTCTCGTTAAGGGCCTTCTGCCGTTCGAGAAGCCAGTTGTCGCGTCTGGCCTTTTCTTCCGATTCACAGATGGCAACATAGGTTCGGTGAAGTTCATCCATGATCGAACGAATCTCATCATTGCCTTCTTGCGGCGGGAAATAGATCTGCCGGTTACCGGCGGCCACCTGCTGAGTGATGACCACGATATCTCTCACCCCTCGCACGAATGACCTCGAGATGAAGAAAATCAGAGCCAGGACGACAAGACCTGCGAAGGAGGCAATGCTGATTATGTAGTTCACCTGGTCTTCAGCAGCCCGAATCTCCTGCCGAAGTTTAAGCTCGATATTGCGAATCGCGATGTTGTGCAGTTCATATATGGAGCCGATGAGTTCGGTACTAAACGTAAAAAACTGCTCAGGCTGAACATTCGCATTGCCATCACTGTGGTACTGCTTGACGAGGCCGCGAACGACCTCAAGCTGCACATCGATTCGATTGGCCGATTGTTCGAATTCCCGGTAAAGCTCCGGACTGTTCAAACGGATATCATTGAGGCTCTGCTCGATTTCCCGGTAGCGGTTTTCCGCGAGACTGAGGTAGCTGCTGGTTGCGCTCAGGTCATTGACAGTCTTTTCATTGATAAAGGTTTTGTAGGTGATATAGCCACGAAGAAGGTTGATATTCTCAGCCAGCGAAGGGGTGAGGTCCACTGCCAGGCGGCTTGTGACAATAATATTTCCCGCTCCGGAATAAAACTTCGAACTGTAACTCAGGATCTCCGCATAGTTCGTCAGCTCCCCACTTAGATCCGCGTAGACACTAAAGCCCCGCGGCGTGGCATCCCCCCCTTCGTGCAGGGATTTGATCTTCTCTGCAATCTTTTGCCACTGCGTTTGATCAAAGCCTTTGATGCGACTCAAATCGATCGAAATGCGTTCGACCATAGCGTCGATCTTTTCAAAACTCTCGCGCATGTGATTTGGGGAAATATCTGAGCCTATGACCCAGAGAGGGAGATTGGCGCCGTGATCCTGAATCAGCCTCGTCAATTCCCCGATGTGCTCAAGAGCCGGCAGCGCCACGAGCTGCTGCTTGAGATTATTAAGATTCAGCTCTTTGGAGAGTTTCATATATTCGCGGGTGACAAGCAGCAGGGGCAGACCCAAAATCGCTGTGATGATCACGATTTTTTGCCACAATTTTAGCCTGGAAAGCATAGACTGCCCCTGTATTCTTGATCGGTAGACATAGCGCGGATTCACTTATCTCTTTTGCAGCTCAAAGATGACCTTCACGGCTGCCGTAACATTCTTTTCATAGACGTAGGAAATGCCGTTGGGTTTGGCTTTGATCTGTTCGATCGCAGCCGCATCGTCTCCTGTCACTCGGGACGGAGGCGGCGCTTCACCCGTAAAGACTTTTTTGGCCCAATAAATGGAAACTTCTTTAGGCGACATCGACACGAGTCCCGCATAGAAGTCTTTGTAGATGTCGGAGGTCCGGTCACGATCGACGATTTCCACCAGCACCCCAGGAGCCGCATAACGCGTTTCGCCAAGAAATACCGCCTTCATCTGCTGCTGCGTGAGCTTCTGCAGGACTGATTTCCGGTTCACGATCGCGACGATTGCATCGGCGGCGAAAGCGGTCTGGGACAAGCTCAAGAGAAGGACGAGAATCAAACACTGCTTAATCCATTGCTTCATGCCAACCTCAGAAAATCATGCTGTAACCGATTCGATAAACCATAGCTTCCCGATCCGAGGGCTTCTCATCAAAAAGCCCCTGACTGTCCTTGGGCAAAAATATCTTTTTACCTTCGAGCTTGATCACCGAGTCGACGTTTACATCATAATTGAGACCCAGAGCCAAGGATTGCTGATCACGGGAACTATCAGGACGCGTCTTACGATTGACTTCGGCGTAGGTGAGATGAAGGAGCCAGGCCTCCATCTGTTTGCCAAGAGTTGCGTAATAGCCCGAGGAGCCACCGACGTGAACCCGATAATTGAAGGCCTGCGTTTTAAGAGCACTGGCAATAGTGGGATCGGTTGCCGCTCCAGCCTCCGTCGTAAGTCGATCAGCCTCTGCTTCGTAATCGTCCTGAGTGTTGTCACGAATTGCCGCATATTCAGCCGAGAACCAATAGCCTTCCCAGTCGGATTTAATTCCCGCCGTAAGGACTTCGATTTTGCGTGTGCCATAGTCGGCAGTGGGGCCAAGGTCAAGATCCCAAACCGCACGGTTATAGGCTACCCGCAGATTGGTCTTGTCGAGAGTCCAGTCGGCACTTGCCCCAAACATATTCGTGGCGCGAATCTTCGAATCACGAGACGGAGCGCTTGGATTATTCTCAATGATAACGTCCCCGCCGTAGGGGCGAAGCGTGAGGGTCGACATGCCGATGGGAATTGCATAGGCAAGAGCCGCTCCGGAGAAGGCTTTGAAGTTGAAGAGCGAATAGACTTCCTCAGGCGGAATCACCCAGGGATAGGCCCGACCGACGTCGATGTATGCAGATACCATCCACATGGGAACCTTTTGACGACCGAGGGACAGATTCCACACTGAATTCGGCTCATAGGTGACGAAAGCCCAATCGACTTTAGCCGCACTATCCGCCTGACTCGCCCGAGCCAGGATCTGAGCCGCAACTCGCCACTCAGGGCTGAGTTCTTTGCTGAGATTGAGTCCAAGATAGGTTTCTTCAGAAACGCGCGCCTTGCGGCTGATGCGCCCTTGATAGGTCGTCTTTGAATCGGTGAAGGATGTGCCGGTGCTAAGGAAACCTCTCCATTCCAAATCGGCTGACATTGCCGAACTTGCCGTCATCAATCCGATGAAGCCCGCAATGAAAGGCGCTTTGAGCCCCATATCGCTGAATCGCATGTTTTCTCCGCTTCGGTTTGGCCTAAGAATACCAGAACTCGAGCAGATTTAAACTCAATTTAGAAACGGCAAGCCGAGGGGCTTGCCGCTAAGAGATGATCTTGGATTCAGTAAGGGCAGGCGTAAGCTTCAGGAGAACTCTCTTCCCAGAGACGGTCCCAATACTCAGCTTTTAGCTGATCGGTCGCAGCCGGATCGGCGATGATTGTACCAAATTCCTGGAGATTGGCTGGGTAGAGATTGTGCGAGCCGATATAAAAGGCATCGTCATCAATCATGACAAACTTGGTATGATTGCCGATCGGATCACTTCCTGGCCAGCTCGTGACATGAGCTGTAAAGCGAAACGATGCGTAAGTGATCGCCTGACAAGCAAAGGCTTCGGCCTCGTATTGATAGAGACCTCGCTC
>SEDW01000357.1 GCA_004193325.1 Pseudomonadota bacterium
AACGCGCCCTGCTCGCCATAGCTGAGGAAAACGTGCACTCGCGCATGCTCGAGAAGATTATATCGAGTGCAATCGAATTTGCCGGCGCTCAAAAGGGTGCTCTCCTCCTTCGGAAAGACGGTGAGTTCTACATCGAGGGCGAAAGTTCAATCGATTCGGAGCAGGTGCACATTCTCCAGTCGACCGCTCTCGATCATAGCCACAGCGTCTCGCGCATGGTTGTGAACTACGTGAAGCGCTCGCGCAAAGGCCTTGTAATCGACAACGCCAGCGAAGCCCAGGACATGCTCCCAGGCCTTCATCGCGACTCCTATATCGAGAAGAACAAGGTTCTCTCGATCCTTTGTATCCCAATCACAGTGGGCATCGGCGATGAGGCTCAGATCGTCGGTCTTCTCTACCTCGAAAACAATCGCGCGAGCGGGACCTTCACGAGTGAGCGTATCGAAACCCTTGAGATTATCTGTCTGGCAGCTGCAGGCCGACTGGAACTCTCCGTGAAAGCGGCGACCGACGGTCTCACCGGACTCTATAACCATGACTATTTCCAAAACATGCTGGGCCAGGAGCTTCTCCAGTCTCAACGGGCTCTCAGGAATCTGTCGCTCCTTCTCATCGACATCGACCACTTCAAAAAGTTCAACGATCAGTGGGGCCACCAGATCGGCGATTTGGTGCTTAAGAAAGTGGCACAATCGATTCGTGACACCTGCCGAAAATCGGATGTGGTCGCGCGTTACGGTGGTGAGGAGATGGCGGTGATTCTTCCGGAAACGTCCTCGGAAATGGCCGCGCTGGTCGCTGAGAGAATCAGGAAGAATGTCGAAAGCCTTATGATACCTCATGGCGAACATACCCTCGCCGTGACGATCTCGCTTGGTCTTTCGTCTCTAAACGATGGGCTCAGAGATAAGTCAGCTCTGATTGAGAAGGCTGACGAGGCTCTTTACAAATCCAAACGCGAAGGCCGAAATAGGGTCACAGTGGCTTAAAAACTTTTCTCCTCGCCCTCACGGAATCCGCTGTATCTCCAGGCTGGGTCCCGATATCCTAATAGCTTCAAAGTCTATGAAGATTCTTGTTTGGCAGGACGGCTCACGCTGTCCCGCCCGGCGATGGGGAGGAGGATCGGGTGGTTGATGTCGTTAGCTTTCCCTACAACGAATTCAAGTTTCTTGTGACCAATCAAAGTCTCCGCTTTGTAATCGACGTCCTCGAAAGCCTGCACGGCGGCAGTGACCTTTTCCCCGAAGGTATTGTCGACTCCATCTACTACGACACGACTGATGAGATGTTTTATAATCAGTGTTTGAATGGCGACAACCGCAAGCGGAAGTTTCGCATTCGGGGCTACGGCGATGGCTTCTTTCATCAGCTGCAGATGAAGGACAAGGATCTCACCATCATTCGAAAGCTCAAGGACCGGATCGACGGCGTGCAGGTGCTTGGACAGGACGCTCCCCTTTGGTATCAGCTAAATCCCCAGACCCAGAATACCCCAATGTTCACGGCAATCATGGCCTTCGCCAATCAGAGCGGCATCATCATCCCCTCGATTCGGGTTCGCTACCACCGCCGGCGTTACCGCATTAACGATTATCGTTTGACCCTCGACACCCATATTGAAGTGATGAGCTTTGCAAATGGATTGGAAACTCGATTCAGTCAGGCTATGCTCCCGGATCATGTACTCGAAATCAAGACGGCTGACCCAAGGCCCTATCTGCCGCTCTTAGGCCTGACGAAATTGCCTCAGGTGTCATTCTCAAAGTTTTTTCTGGGGCTCAATCTCTTAAAGACCGGCGATATCGCTGTAACGTGAAACGACCTGGCTGCAAATGATGAGGGATAACAAATGATCGATTCGATGCTCGAAAATCTCAGTGATGGTTTTGATGCGAGCAACATGACTCACGGCGATGTGCCGAGCTTTGTGCTCTGCATGGTCGTATCGATGCTTTTCGGGATTCTGCTCTATCTCCTCTACACCCTTTATTTTCGGGATAACGAGCCGCAGGATTCAAGTCTGGCACGAAGTCTGATTCTCCTCACGCCGGCGCTGACTGCCACGTTCTGGATCATTCAATCGTCCGTTATTCTCTCGCTTGGTCTTTTGGGTTCTTTGTCTTTCGTTCGTTATCGGACGCCGGTGAAGCGCTCCGAGGATGTCTGTTTCATCGTGATAGCCCTCGCCGTTGCCGTGTCCTGTTCGACCATGAATTTCATCATCGCGGCGGTTTTGATCAGCATGCTCTTTGCCTTTACCCTTGTTCGCAATCTTTGGGGTATGAGCACCAAGGGCAAGGATCGTTTTGCGATCGTGACCTTCAACAGCCGTAAGGAAATTGCCATTGGCGAACTCCGCAGCCATTTCACCCGTCTTGGCATTCAGGCGGAATTCGTTTCCTCAAGAACCTACGATGGCATCACGTCCTTTGTCTTCAATGCTCCCAAGATGAGCAAGGAAAAGCACGATGCGATTTCGGAGACTCTCGCGCAGATCGACCGCGAAGCCAGCTTTAACATCTTTTATCCGAATGATCGACTCGGTGCCTAAAGGGAAAGATCCATGGTCCATTGGGATAGAAAAGCGTTTCGTCGGCGCCTCATGCTGCAAATCGGCGTTTTGCTCCTCCTTCTTATCATCATAAGTCTGACCTATCAGCATAAGCAGGAAGGTCTCGACAAAGATGCCAAGGAATTGCAGCTCATCGCGAAGGAAATCATTCCTCTGAAAGAAATTTCCGGAATGGCGACCTTCAAGGAGAACGGCAAAACAGAGATTGCTCTGATTGGGGATAACAAGCCTCGCATCCTTTTGAAGAGTGAGGACAAGGACTACGATTTTAAAAATATTTTGGTTGAACGCTTCTCGCTCTGTCAGAGCGAGGACTTCGATGACTGTAACCGGGCGATTAAAAAGCTGACCAAAAACTGGGAAGGTCTTGCCGTCGATGGACTCCTTCGGTTTTTTGCCCTTCAGGAGCATTCACAGGCGATCGTGGTTATGAACCGGCAGATGGATAGGGTCGAGGGCGTTCTGCATTTTAACTTTGCGGCTGCGTTCTCGGGTGCGGTGGCCATGGGCGCGAAAAAGATTAAGCGCAATGCCCTGGGTGAGGGGCTGGTTCTCCTCAAAAACGGTCACGTGATCATAGCCAAGGAAGCCTTTCCTGTAGCCTTTGTTGAGTTCGGGCCTGAGGGAGAATCGGCTTTGGGACTGACTCCGGAAACCCTTCTTGGGGAAGGGGAGGCGTTTTTGATGAAGGAGGGTGTCTTTCATCACAAGCTGGTGCCCCTCAACACCTGGACCCTTGCCACGCATGGCAAGTGCGACATCAGTGATTTGGCGATCGACGAAAACAAGACGCTTTTGGCTTTGAGTGAAGACTGTTTGAACATTCAACGTTATGACCGTCTCATCCCTGGCGAGGAGGCAGTGACTCGCGATATCTATATCCTGCCAGGCGAAATCAAAAGCCCTGAAGCCCTTGCCTGCGTAAATGGTGAGTGGATCGTGGGGAGTGACGTATCGTCTAAAAAGCAGTACAATTACTATAGGCTGAGCCCTCAATCTGGTCTAAAGTAGAAAGCTTTACGGCTTTCCCAAACTCCATGAGAATTTTGAATGCGCTATCCCAAGGTCATCCCCCTTCTCGCGATATTTCTCTCCACAGCTCCGGCTCTCTACGCTCAGTCGAGTGAAGAAGAGTCGAAGTCAAAATCGAGCGACGAGTCGAAAGACTCGAAAGACGATTCGGGCAAGGACGAAAAGACGCCTAAGGTCAAAATCGAAGGCTTTGTTCGCTCGGTATTTGAAGCTGAAAACTTCAAAGATGGTGAAGTCTTTCACGAGGCAAGGCTTGAGTTCAAGACGAAGCGTAAGCGCGGCCTTCGAGCTGATGTGGAGCTGGACTTTCGTACCAAAAGCGATGACATTCAGGTCAACGAAGCCTTGCTCGATAAAAAGTTCGACAATGATCTGCGTTTAAAGGTCGGTTACGATCTCAAACGATTTGGTCTCGAATATGAAGAGAGTCGGCTCGAGCGACCTACGATCGACCGCAGTTATATCTATCGCCGCATGGATCTCTTTAATTACACCGGTCGCGAGACCGTCGTCATGCTGCAAAAAGGTGGCGA
>SEDW01000016.1 GCA_004193325.1 Pseudomonadota bacterium
GCATCGATCTGCCGATCGACGGCCTTCATATCATTACAGCCATAGCTGGATTTGACTTTCATCATACTGCAAAGCGCTTCGCTGTTAACGGCATGCGCAACGATCAAGCGCAAACCACCCTCGTGAGCGCGCTTGAGCCATTTATAGTAGACCTGTTGGTGATTCATCGTATTCCAGCGCGGCCAACCAGCAAAACTCGGATAAGCCTTGGTTCCATGACCTATTCGTCCCGCTGCAGCATTTCCCACGAGATCACCAAGACCGAGGCTGCCATGGGCGGCTTCGCAGGTCGGCAAAGCGTCGGCGATGCCAAGCGGACTAAAGCTTTTGCCTTGGAAAAATAGCCCTCCGAAGCCTTCATTGGCGAAGGGATGCGCATGCATGTCGGCGATGCCAAAGACCGGTGCCTGAGCCCGAGATTCTCTCGAATGAAGGGCGATAAAAATCAGGCACAAGGGAATAAGGAAGCGAATGCTTTTCATCGAAACTCCCGCTGTTTACGAGTCTATGTTGGAGCGAGGAGAGGCTCAAGTTCATGCTCGTTCTTAACTCAATTATAAACCAGTCGGCGGGTGGGGAGGAGGACTCGGCAGCAAAGCGTCAGGGCCCATGGAGCAAGACTTGCCGAGGAAATTCAAAGAAATTCTAATCGGCAGTTTTGAGGAATAATTGCGAAAAAACCTCGCTCAGATGAGCGAGGTTTTTCAGCTTTAATTCGCAGGATCTCTAAGGTTTGCGAATATTATTTACGAGCGGTCAAAGAACCGTTTTGAGTTGGGTAGTAGTAGTCCATGGTCGCACGGATGCTCGACTGGTCAGCATCTTTCAGGTGAAAGCGATCTGAGTTCGAGAGTTCGTGCATATAAGCTTCGCGTTCTGCACCGTTTGTGCCCTCGAGGCCAAGCATATCTTTCATGCGGATCAGAGCGAAGTTTTGGTTACAGTGAATTTCAACTTCATGAGCGAGAGTCGAACCAAGGACTGCCCAGCTTGTGAAAGCGGCAGGACCAACAGTGACTTCCAGTTTTTTGCCCCAACCGTTCAAAGTTGTGAGGCCGCGATCTTCAAGTTTCATATCGAGAGTGGGATTTGAAGCATTTTTAGGAATTTCGATGCCAAACATTTCGATGGCAACGTCGATGCTCTCTTGAGTCATAGGCGGTTTTGAGAATGCCCAGAATCCGCAAAGATTCTGGGCATTGTGTCTAACATTCTTACACTCAGGCCCGAAGTTCGGGAGGGACGTTAGCCGGAGCACCTTCATAAAGGAGCTGCCCACCCGCATCTCCCGATTCGGGTCCCAGCTCAAGCAACCAGTCGGCTGCATCGATAACCTGTTGATCATGTTCGATTACGATCATGGTCACGCCCTGCTCCACGAGTTTATGAAGCTGATCGAGGAGGAGCTGCACATCCCGGAAGTGGAGACCAACGGTCGGTTCATCCATCAAAAGCACCGTTCCCGGCTGCACTCGTTTACTCAAATAGGGTACGAGTTTGAGACGTTGAGACTCGCCACCGCTCAAGCTCGAACTGGGCTGCCCAAGCTTCAGATAGGCGAGACCGAGGGCCACGGCGGGAGCGAGTTTACGCTCGATTGCCCGGTGATTTTTGAATATTTCATGCGCTTCCCCAATCGAAAGATTGAGAATCTCCGAGAGGTTCAGACCGAGGTATCGGATATCAAGGAGATGGGGCTTATAGCGCTTGCCCTGACAGACCGGACAGAGAATCTCGGCGTCGGCTAGAAATCTCATACTCAAAGTAAGAGTTCCGCGACCCTTACATTCCGGACAACGTCCCTCATCGTTCGAGAAGGAAAAAGACGAAGCCGAGAGGCCGTAGATCTGCGCTTCCGGAAGGGAAGCATAGAGCGTTCGGAGGTCGGTAAAGATATCGAGCTGCTCTTGCCTGCCCCACTCACGCCACTCACAACAGTGAGAGCGCCGAAAGGAAAACGGGCCCTTGGCATCTTCAGATTATTCAGCCTTGGCTTGTCGATCTGGAGAAATTCTTTGAATTTGATCTCTTTCGCCACTCGCGGGGGAGCCACCGATCGATTGTAAAGATGGAGTGCAGTCGCTGAAACTTTGGCAAAGGAGAGGGCATCCTTCGGCGCGAACTGAGCGAGAAGCATCCCGCCCTGCACACCACCACCGGGACCGAGGTCGATGATCCAATCCGCCCGGCGCATCATGTCAGGATCGTGGTCGACTATAATTACCGTGTTTCCCTGAGCTTTCAAGCGTTCGATCGCTGCCCAGAGGCGGTCGATCTCCCGAGGGTGAAGACCCTGGCTTGGCTCATCGAGAACGTAGAGAACCCCACGAAGATGCTCATTGAGAATGGCGCTCAAGCGTAAACGAAATCGTGTAGATCCTTGATCGTGCTCATGTAGAATTTTTGGATCGATCGCCCGCGGAAAACGATGGATTTTAGCTTTGGATCGAGACCCGTGCCGTGGCAGTTGTGGCAAGTCTCCGGTTCAAAACTTTCTTCGCCTTTTTCCTTGTCATCTTCGTCTTCAATGATCACTCCGCGTCCGTCACATTCTTCGCAGCGGCCGAGTGAGTTTGGCGAAAAGTGACGACTGTCGAGCCTTGGCCAGGCAAAGTGACAAACTGGACATCCCGCTTGCAGCGAAAGATGTTGTCCCGTCCGCGACTCGAGTTTGCCCTTGGTATCTATAGTATGAATACAGGCCAGACCCTCGCCGAGTTGAAGCGAGGTCTCGATCGATCGACGCAAACGCGCTTCCTTGGAAGGATCGACCTTGAGGGAATCGACGATCAGCGCGATATCGTGTTTTTCATCCTTCGCAAGGTTCGGGATGGGATCGATATCGGAAAGTTTTCCATCGATAAAAGCCTTGGAATAGCCCTTTTTAACGTAGCCTTCGAGCTGCTTTTTGAACTGGCCCTTTTTCTGATCGGCAACCGTTACCGTCACGGCGATCGTTCGGCCGAAGTACTGACTCTTGGCAAAATTTACGATTTCATCAAGGCTTCGGGCTTCGGTCGGGAGATCATGCGTCGGGCAGCGCTTCTCCGCAAATCTTGCAAAGAGCACTCCGAGCATTTCGCCGATATCACTAAGACTCGCCACGCTGGCTCTAACCGAAGCCTGCGTTTCATTTTGTGCGAGTGCAATGGCCGGAGAGAGTCCAGCCGCGCTCCGAATTTTTGGTCTTGATCCGAGATCGAGAAATTGCCGGGAATAATGGGAAAGTGTGTAGAAAAATCGCCTGTTAGCTTCGGCAAGAATCGTGTCAAAGGCCAAAGAACTTTTACCCGAGCCGCTGACTCCGGTGACGACGGTGATCTTCTGGCGAGGAATGCTCAGATCGATCTGTTTCAGGTTATGCTCGTGTGCGCCTCGAATCTCGATCGTCGTATGTTCCACGGGTCACCATCCTAAATAGCTGAGAGCGTGTTCCAGAGAGAGGCGAAAACTGTCTTCTTTCGCAAGATTTTTGCCATAGAGCTCGCCTGCTGGCCCATGATCCGGAGAAATTCTAAGGTGGGGAAGCCCGCCGCTGATGTTCACCGCATCGTAAAAATGCACTGTTTTCAGAGGTCCAAGTCCCTGGTCGTGGTACATGGCCAAAACCGCATCAAAATTTCCCTGCCAGGCCGAAAAGAATATGGTGTCAGCGGGTTTGGGCCCGACGACATTCATCCCTAGTTTTCGCATACGCTCGACCGCCGGTGCAATGATTCGCTGGTCCTCGTCACCGAAGAGACCCTGGTCTCCAGCATGTGGATTCAAGGCTGCGACCACGATTCGTGGATTGCTGATCTTTAATATCACTTTAAGGCTCGAGTCGAGCTTGCCCAATTTTTGGCAAATTAATTCTTCGGTTATAAGCCCCGGGACATCGGCGAGACGCTGATGATTGGTCGCGAGGGCCACACGAAGCCTGGTTCCGGCAAGGATCATGATTCCCTGATCCTGCCAGAGTTCACAAAAAAACTCGGTTTGTCCGGGATAGATAAATCCCGCTTGGGCACAGGCAAATTTGTCGATTGGTGCCGTCACAACAGCCAGTTTTTCGGGATTTTTTAATGTCTTTAAAGATTCGAGGGCGAGCTTCGCGATGGTTCCGCGTTCCTTCACCGTCAATTCTTTTGGCGATTTCGCATAATTTCCGGGCGCGATATCAAGAAAATAAAGGCCAGGTAGCGTAGCCTCGGCCCAGGAGCCTATGGCTTTGAAGGCGATTTCACTTCCCTGTAATTCTTTGGTCTGAATTTTCCATTGCGAATAAGAACCGACTACGACGGTTGGGCCTTTTTTCGGCTCTGCCCAGGTCTTTTTCAGACGCAAAAGACATTCAACACTGACTCCGTAAGGGTCGCCGAGGGTGATGACGAGCATTAATTCTTCCTCCATTCGGGGAGCAGGAAAGTGGGCGTCGGATCGCTGGCCGCTTTCTTCCATTGTTCGACACGAATCATGCCAGTTCCCACTAATACGCTGTCGATTCCCACGTTTTCAGCGCCTCGAATGTCGGTTTCAAGCTGATCGCCGACCATCAAAAGGTTTCTCGTTCCGGCCCGACGGATCGCTTCTTCAAAAATTCTTGGAAAAGGTTTTCCCAATTTTTCGAAACGGGGAGCATCCGGACCGAGGCGAGCGACGAGTGCAGCCTCTAAAAGAAGGGCAAAACTGCCTGCAGTTATCCCAAAGCGCCGCGTTTGATGCGGGTAAATCAAATCGGGATTTGTAAGAATGAGCTCGATCGGCTGATTATTTTCAACCCTTGTCACGACCTGCGAAAGAACTTCCTCGAGAGTGTCGAGCAATGGATAATCCGTTTGATTGGCCATTACGACGACCGAATAATCCTGCGTTTCGAGCGGATTTACGACGATTCCTCCAGCTTCCTCGACGTAGAGAGCCGAACTTTTTGTGCCGAGAACTGCCGTCCGTTGTCCGATCAAACCCCGCTCTGCATAGTATCCCTTGATCAACGAAGCCGAATTGATAATGTCGGCCGGTTCCAGAATAAGGCCCAATCGCCGATACATGCTGACGGTTTCGTCCAGTGTTCGGGAGCTGCCGTTGGTCAGAATCCACGTGGGTTTGCCGGCATCACGCAGACTCCTCCAGGCGTTCACGCAACTCTCTATCAAGCCTTTGCCGTCATAGAGGACGCCATATGCATCGAAGAGAAACCCATCATAACGGTCTTTCAGAGAGTCGAGATTTTTAAGAGTTTGCATGCTTCTGCCAAAATTCTTTGCGCTCGGGGACGGTCTTACCTAATATGACTGATCTCGAGTCGCGGAAGGTTTTTCATGAATACTTTTCTTATAGCCCTCGGTTCCAACCTAGGCGATCGCAAATATTATATCGATCAGGCCGTCTTAGCCATCGGTGATCGCCTTGGCAAAGTCACTGATATCGCTAAAGTCCTTGAAACTGAGCCTATCGGAGCCGCCGACCAGAGCTTTTTCAACACTGCGCTGCTTTGCCAAACTGCGCTCGATCCCGAGGCCGCTCTCGCAGAACTGCTACGAATCGAAATCGATCTGGGACGCGTTCGGATGGAGCGCTGGGGTAATCGGACCATCGACTGCGATATAATTCTATGGAGGGCCAAGGACGGCTCCTTCCCGCCCTATAAAAGCGAGACGCTCACCATTCCCCATCCGGAAACGTGCTCACGAGATTTTGTGTTGGGTCCTGCGGCGGAGATTGCTGGCGACTGGATTCATGCGGATCAAGAGTTAACGCTTCGAGAACTCTGGAGAATTTTCTTACTCAAAACAAAAAAAAGCAGCCCATAGGGGCCGCTCTTATCAACAAGAGAGAGCGGTTAAGCCCTCTCCTCGAAGCCTAGTCTAAAGACTAGACCATGTCCTTCAAACCTTTGAGCGCGCGAACTTTAACAACGTTACGAGCTGGCTTAGCTTTGAAAGTCATTTCTTCGCCAGTGAAAGGATTTGTACCTTTGCGAGCTTTTGTAGCTGGCTTCTTGGTAACAGTCACTTTCATGAGGCCTGGAACTGTGAAAGTTCCTGGACCTTTAGTTAGATCGTTGCCGATCAAAGCGCCTAGAGATTCAAAAACGACGCCAATTTCTTTCTTAGTCAAGCCAGTTTGATCCGAGAGAGTAGCCAAGATTTGGCTCTTTGTACGGACTTTAGAGACTTTGTCGAAAGATTTTGGGCCAGAAACAGCAGCGCGTGGCTCTTTTTTAGCTTTTGCTTTTACAGCAACTTTGCCAGCTGGTTTCTTTGTTGCCTTAGCAGCAGTCTTCTTAACTTTAGCTTTTTTCTTAGCCATAGGATCTCGACCTCCAAAAAAATAAGAATGAGCGATGGTGCATGTTCTATAAATTACGATAGATGAGCAGAAAAAATCAAGCTGCTCTTCACGCACCAATTACAAAAGTGAGATTTGGAGATACATCAATTTAATGAGGGTATGCAAGAATTTTAGCTCATTCCCAGCATTTTTTAGGTTATTCTTGTCAGTAGAAATGAGCCAAATTTTTTTTTGCATTGGCCCCTGGTCTTACCCTCGAGCCGCTTGTTTTGGAGTTTTTATGAAAAAAATCCTGTCGCCGAAGGAGATCTTGGGGGCAAAATCGGTCCTGGTGATAGAGCCAACCCTCAATTACAGGAACTCGATCAAGGGCTTTTTCAGCAATCTGAAGGTCTCCAACTACAAGTTCGTCTCGACCGTCAAGGAAGCTAAAATAGCCCTTCTGACTCTGGACGTGGGCCTCTTCATCTGTGAATGGAGCCTGAAACAGACGAACGGAATCCAGTTCTGCCGGGAGATCCGGGAAAACAGTCGCTTTCAAACTGTACCTTTTCTGCTGCTCTCTGTTGAGAATCTCAAAAAAGATGTGGTCCTTGCAAGTGAGGTGGGGATCGATGGGTATTTACTGAAGCCCTTTAGTTATGAAGAGTTTCGTGAAGCGATGCTGAATGTTCTGAAGGTCCAGAACGTACCCACGACGATCAATAAGAGTATACAGGATGCTCAGGCGCTGCTCGAATCCCAGGAGCTTGACCAGGCGGAGGATCTTTACAATAAGATCATCTCCCAGTCGCCACTCTCCGCTCGTGCCTGGCACGGTTTGGCGCAAATTGCCGACAAAAAGGGAGACCAGGCGCGTTCCATCGAACTTTTAAAACGCGCGATCGACATGAATCCCGACTATGTAGACGCTTTGCGTGAACTCATCGAAATGCTTGCGATACGTGGTCCGGTGCGTGACCTGGTTCTTTATTCCACTAAAGCGCATGAAATGAGCCCGGAGAATCCCAAATACACCCTGATCCTCGCCAAAGCCTGTCTCGAAGAGGAGGATATTGCTCAGTCCGAACACTTCTTCAAGAAGACGATTCGCCTCTCGCCAAAACTTGCTCAGGCCTACAAGGGTCTCGGGCGCCTCTATATGATTCAGGAAGACTACGATTCCGCTATGAAGAACTTCGAAAAATCGCTGGATCTCGATGAGCAGGATGTCAGTACTCTGAATTCGTTAGGGATGACTTACGTAAAGTTGGGAAAATATCAGGAAGGCATCGATAAATACCAGGCGGCCCTCAAGATCCGGCCGAACGATCATAGAATACTGTTTAACCTCGGCTACGCCAAAGAAAAGGTTAACGACCTCGAGAGCGCACGCTACTTCTACCAGCAAGTGCTCAGTATGAGACCCGAATTTGATAAGGCCCAAAGGCGACTCAAAGCTCTGATCAAATAGGAAAAAGGGAGTCGATCCATGAGATCGACTCCCTTTTTTTTGGCAACGGGACCACTCAAACTTTCAAAATATCCTCGGCAATCATCTGATACTCCGCGAGACATTCCGGATTGGCGATCGCCGTCTGGTTGTCGATCGGCATCTTCTGCAAAATACGGGTCACGGCCAACTCCAGCTTTTTTCCACTCCGTGTGTAGGGAATATCGCTGACGGGGAAAATGAGGGCCGGGACGTGCCTCGGCGAGAGATTACTCCTCAATGAAGTCCGGATTTCCTTGTCGAGTTCCGGACTCATCCGGACGCCTTCCTTGAGTTTGACGAAGAGAAGCATTTCCGCGTCTCCGCTTCGTTCAAAGGACACGGCGAGGGAATCGAGCACTGAGGGACTTTGCTCGACCTGCCGGTAGATCTCCGCAGTTCCTATACGGACTCCGCCCGGGTTGAGCGTGGCGTCCGAGCGTCCGAAAACGGTGATCCCAAGGTGATCGTTGATCTCGATGAAATCCCCATGACGCCATACTTCTTTCTCGGGAAAATATGTGAAATAGCTGTCACGGTACTTAGACCGTTTTGCATCGTCCTGCCAGAATCCGATCGGCATCGCCGGGAAGGGTTTCACACAAACCAGCTCACCCTTTTCATTTCGAAGCGACTGTCCTGCCTCATCCCAACATTCAACGGCCATACCGAGACCGGGCCCCTGGATCTCACCCGAATAGACTGGTGACCAGGGATTTCCGAGCATGAAACACGATACGATATCGGTTCCGCCCGAGATCGAGGCGAGATGAAGATCTTCTTTTACGCGGCCGTAAACCCAGGAAAAATGTTCAGGAAGGAGCGGACTCCCCGTCGACAGCAAAGTCTCAAGAGCTGAGAGATCAAAATCACGGGCGGGCTCCACCCCTTCTTTGATACTGGTCGCGATGAACTTTGCACTCGTTCCAAAACAGCTGACTCGATGCTCGTCCAGAGCAGCCCAGAGTACATTACAATGATCGCGGGTGATCGATCCCTCGAAGAGAACAATCGATGCGCCAGTACTGAGAGCCGAAGCCATCCAATTCCACATCATCCAACCGCAGGTTGTGAAATAGAGAAGACGGGAGCCTTCGCTGATGCCTGAATGGAGCATGAGTTCTTTTTTATGCTGCAGGAGACTGCCGCCGACCGAGTGGACAATACACTTCGGTTTGCCGGTTGTTCCCGAGGAAAACAGGATATAAAGCGGATGTTCGAAGGGAGTAGCCAGCGGTTTGAAATTATCTTCCGCCCCAGTCCCCGCCGCGAGAAAATCGGTCCAAGAGATTGTTCCGGGGACTGCTATCCGGCTATGAATGGGATCGATAGCCACAGTTTTCAGGACGGTCGGAAGCTTGGCCATGATCGCCGCGATCGTCGGCCGGCAGTCGATGGTCTTGCCATTATATAGGTATGATGTCGTGACGAAGAGAACCTTGGGTTCGATCTGACCGAAGCGATCAAGGATTCCCTCCTGACCAAAATCCGGGGAGCAGGACGACCAGACAGCTCCGATTGCGTTGGCACCGAGCATCGCGATAATCGCTTCGGCTGTGTTCGGCAGCACGCCGGCAACCCGGTCGCCAGGCTTTATTCCAAGCTTTAAAAGCTCTTTGGCACAACGGGCAACGGCTCGGTAAAGATCGCCGCCGGTCCATTGAACGGGCTCATCACATCCTTCTATTAAAGAAATGATCTTGATCGTTTTATCGTTGAGATCGCTCAGCATGTTCGCGGCGTAGGAAAGTGTTCCACCCGGAAACCATCTGGCTCCAAGCATTTTTCCTTCGGGGGGAAGGGTAACGGAGCTGTCAGGAAAATTTTCCCAGCGGATGCCTAGAAATTCGGCGGCGAATCCCCAGAACTGATCGACCCGGCTCACGGACCAATGATGAAGCGCTGGAAAATCGGCGAAGCTGAGCCCCGTTTTTTCTTCCAGAAAGCGGGCAAATTGGGTCATTTGCGAAAGTTCTTTACGCGTTTCGCCTGGGATCCAAAGCGGTTTTGAGCTTTGCATTTAAACTCTCATTCTCGAGGAATAGGAACTGATTGCTGGAGATTGATAGCAAAGAAGGCGACAGAAGGGAAGTGCCTGACTCGGGCACAAAAAAAAGGAGCAGTGAATGCTCCCTTCTTGACTCAGCATGAATTGGAGAACGAAAACCTACTCATCCACTGATTTGTCAATTTTTCGCGCCAGTTGGCGGAGTCGCTCAAGGCCTGGAGAAGACTTTGGAGGCGTGGCGATTTCCGTGCGCTCGCCTTCTTTTTTATAACCCATTGCAGCCACACTTTTATTAACCCGCGCCAGACTTGATAGGTCTTGGTTTGGACTGGGCCGTCCAGGAGCTTCACCTTCAGGTTTTTTCTCAGTTCGCGGAGCTGCCGAGGCTCCCATCGCAGCCGCCGATGCACCTGCTGCTGGTCGTGAAGAAGGTTTTGCTTTCGCTTCCGCCTTGGCTTCGACTTTAGGTTCCGGTTTCGGCTCTGCCCTAGCCTCGCCTCTCGCTTTCATCCTGATTTCGATCTTGGGCGCGCTCATGCTTGGGCCCTTTTCCGCCCCGAATAAGCCTAGTTTTTCCAGGCGATACTCGAGAAGCGGGAGATCGACGTTGAAAAATGCGGCGACGTCTTTTCTTGAGCTGAGAGCGGACATGGCTTTCTTCACCATGGCCTTCGGAAGGATAAGTGAGAGAGCAAAATCGTCGATCACCGTTCCGGGCTTTTGGTCGACGAGGAGATCGCGCAGCGGACTCGACTTGCTTTCAAAAATAGTGCGTTGCAATTCTCCTTTGGCCATCTTAGGTTGTAGGTCCAAAAAGAGATGGCCTAATGATCTGGCCAGGATGTAGTTTTGCTCGCGCAGGTTTTTGATCTCAGGGTGCATGGAAACGGCGAGACGGAAAGTTCCGTGAGCGTCCCAGGCGGTGAGGCGCGAGGCCGATTTTTGAATATCAGAATCGATCGCGATCTCGGCGTTCGCACAAAGTTCTGCGACTCTTAAGTTAGGAACGAAGACCTGCTGCTCTCCAAAGTACTTTCGTACGAGACAGGCCAGTGCTTCGATATCACCCTTTTCCGCCTGCAGTAAGATTTCCGGAAAAATCGCAAACATGAGAATCCCCCTTCGTGGCACTCACGGCCATTCCTATTGTAATCCGAAATCCTTCCGCCGTAGAGGGGCAGCTTCCGATCGGGGCAAATTCTGCCTGTCATGGATCGAGAAGGGGAGGAAATCATTTCGGCAACCCATTATAATCACAGATATATCGTGATCGTCTAAGTTTAATCGGCCTTTGACCGATCGGACTTACTGAAGATTAAAAGAGGGAAGGGAGTTCAAGTATGGGTCTAGCTGCGAAGAGCGAACCGCGTCGTTCATCGCGTCGAGTGATGCTGCGGATTTTACCCGGAGCCATCATTGATGCGAACAACACGGTAATACAGTGTCGACCAGTCGACCTCTCACCCGAGGGCTTGTCCATCTTGAGTGAAACCAACCTCGATGTCGGCGATCTCTTGTCGCTTCGAACTCATAACGACTCGATCGCGATGGAAGTCGTCTGGCGAAGAGCCGACTTTGGGAAGCAGGGACTGACTCGTTACGGACTGAAAACGAAAGATGCGGCCTTCGATCTGGAAATTTTATTTCGAGAGACCGGCTGTCTAAAACTTATTTAACGAGGCTTAAAAAACACTTCTGTTCGGCAAATAAAGAGTTTCGATGTAGGTGCAGACGAGCGGCCATGATCATGGCAGAGTTCGTCTGCATTTTTTTTTGTGTAGAAAGGATTGAAATGCGGAACAATATTCTGTAACACTATACCAAATGCTGTTAGTCAGCAGATCAACTCTTAGGAGACGACTTTGGAAGAAAACATGATGACCGGAAACGGTACAGACGAAGTAACTGGTGCTAAGAAAAAACGCGCTACTAAGAAGAAAAAAGCTTCTAAAGCGAAAAAAACGACTGCTAAGAAAGCAGCCGTTAAGAAAAAAGCTCCAGCTAAGAAAAAAGCTGCTAAGAAAGCAGTTAAAAAAGTAGCTAAGAAAAAAGTCGCTGTTAAGAAGAAAAAAACAGCAACTAAAGCTGCTGCAAAAAAAGCTCCTGCTAAGAAAAAAGTAGCAAAAGCTAAAAAAGCAGTTAAAAAAGTAGCAAAAGCTAAAAAAGCTCCTGCTAAGAAAAAAGTAGCTAAGAAAAAAGTTAAGAAGTAATTCTTATCAGGATGGCGGGCTTAGCCCTCCTTCCTATTGAGTGGTGCATTTTCAAAGGAACGGAGGCAACGACGTGGCTTTGAAAATGCGCCCCTCAGTGTTTTGGCGGATTAATAGGGCTCTATAGCCTCTACGAATATGTCAAAGCACTCAAGTAAGCTGCGTAAGCGAGAGTCGGCACCGACGGTTTGTCCGTTTGGATCCGGTCTTTTGCTCTATGCGGCTTTTTTGTTGTCTAAATTCTGAAAAAGCTTAATAAGTTCTATTACTCTATATGAAGCTTCCGTCCTGATGGCCCGCCGAGGAACAAATTTATGAGCATCAACCGATCTCTCCGGCTCGTGGGATACCACAATAAGCAATTTTTCTTAAAGTTGAGGTATGACCTGGGACGCGAACTCGTGGTCCTTATCAGCTCCACCGTCCTCCTGGGGCTCTTCGCTTATATCTTTAGAGACTTCCTAAACGACAAGTTGAGAGCGATCCCCCCGAGTGAGCAGGCAGCCATAGCGCGGGCATTTGCAACGGTGCTGGCTCTCCTCGTCGGTCCTGTTATAGCCGCTCCGATTCATGCTCTCTGGCGTGAGGAGCCGAGCCTGAGAAGCTTCGCAACACGCTCGGGCGAAAGCCCACAGACGGTGCGAGCCTTTCTCTTTCTTCAAACCGCAATCCTTTTTGCCCTCGCCTATCTCCTCTTTTGGAAATTCATTGGTATCCCTTGGGGCCAATGGTCTCTGCCGTCCATCATCCTCTGGCAGAGTTTGAGTCTTGGCCTCGCTGCCCTTAGACTCTTTCTGCATAAAGAAAGAGAGCCAAAGGCCTTTAAACCCTTGCTGGATGACAAGCAGAGTACGAGGATCAACACCCTCACCGACTGGCGTTGGCGCCAAATCTTTCTGAGAAACCGCATTGCAAAACTCTGTCTCGGTCTTGCATTCTTTTTGCAATTAGCCGGTGGAATATTTCTCTTTATGCACGCGCCCTTTGCTCTCGCCGTGCTGATCGCTATGGCCTCGGGACTTCTCATTGCCTGCGCACCCAGTTTTCAACTCGAGGAGGATATGCGTGCGATCTGGTTTGAGAGACAGATCGCCTGTTCGCATGAGGAATACGTGGCCGTCTACCAACGCATTGCTTATCGACTCGCGGCTGGTTTTGGTCTGAGCGCAATCATTATCGCCTTTGCAGGAAGAGGTTTTGATGCAGCACCTGAAACCCTCAAGCTCATGGCGATCACCGCACTCTTTCCCCTACTCCTGCCGGCCGTGATGTTTCAGATCGCACCCGAGAGACCGATGCTGCAGATCATGACTATCGCGCTGATCGGCCTTTTTTTGGGCACCGCGATTTTCGCTCACTGGGCAGCCGTGATCGTTCTACCCATCGCCCTGACTTATGCAAAACAGTATCAACAAAATAATTTTTACCGGAGTTGAGACTGATGACTCTAAGGCTCGAAGACCTCAGCAAACAGTTTTCCCAGAGTGGCTTTCATTTGGGTCCGCTCAATCTCGACCTGAAAGCCGGTGCCCGCATTGCCTTGTTCGGCAAGAACGGTGCGGGCAAGACGACTCTTTTCCAACTCGTCACCGGACACATGGCCGCCGACTCGGGAGTGATCGAGCTCTTCGGCCAAAGAATGAACGTCAGTTCCTTCGAACTCAAAAAGAGAATCGGTTACCTCCCCCAGCATCTCGAACTGCCTCGTTGGGTGAGCGCATACGATCTTATTACCTATGCCGTGAAGCTTTATGAATTTACCGATCTGGAAAGGCGCCGCTCGGAAATTCTGGAACGCTGGGATGCGAGCTACTATGCAAACAAACCTCTCGGGGCCTGTTCCTACGGCATGCAAAAGCGCGTTGGACTCGCACTTGCGACATTGCATAACCCCGAGCTGCTGATTCTTGACGAACCTTTCTCGGGCCTCGACCTCTTTCATATCCGTACGCTCGAAGAGCTTTTAGCCGAACGCACGAAAGACCAGATCACCATCGTCTCCACCCATGTGGCTTCGCATGTGGCCAGGCTCTGCGATCGGGCGATCGTCGTTCGGGATGGCAAGCTCGAGGAAATCGACGCCTGGGCTGGCGCCGCTTTTATGGAAAGACTGGATCTCATGGAAGATCAATTCTTCCCGAGATCGAAAGGACATCATTCGTGAGTCAAACGGGATTACGCCGCTTTTCAAAACTCTTCGTCCTTGAACTCTGGCCATGGTATCTGGGCGGCGCGCTTTGTCTGGCGGTCACCAATATTATTTCTCTGGAAATTCCCCAGCTCGCCAAAGCCCTCGTCAACCATCTGCACGAGGGCGTCAAGGCCAGCGCCGTGGATGCCAGCCGGCTTGAGTATCTGGCCCTCGCCATCATTGGTCTGGGTCTGGCCCAAATCTTTGTCCGCAGCAGTTCACGCATTCTTATTTTCTGGCCCGGACGCAAACTCGAAGCGAGCTCGAAGTCCTATATTTTTCGAAGAGTCATGCGCCTACCGCAGATATTTTTCGATCGCTATGGCATGGGCGATCTCATCTCCCGCTTCGCCAACGACATCGGCCAGCTCCGCATCTTTTTTGCCTTCGGCGTCCTCCAGATTCTTAATCTTATTTTTATATCAGTCTTCACCCTCTATCAGATGCTGCAGGTTCACCGCCTCTTGACCCTGAGTTCACTGGTTCCCATCATCATCATGCTCGTCATCACCCGCATTATCATGCCGAGGATGCAGGCCTTCACCCGCAAAAACCAGGAAGCTGTCGGCCTTCTCACCAACCGCGTGACAGAAACCTTCACTAACATCCACGTGATCCAGACCAATGCTTCGGAACGAAGCTTTCAAAAGCTGATTGCCGAAGAGAATGAGAAGGTCTACGCCACCGACATGAAGGTGCTGCTGCTTCGTACGCTTTTCTTTCCACTCATGACAGCTCTCACAGGGCTTTCGCAGCTGATCGTGCTCTTCTACGGCGGTATCCTCGTCACGTCGGGAAAGATTTCGATCGGCGATATTCTGGCGTTTAATATCTATCTCTCCTACCTTGCCTTTCCCTTGACCTCGATCGGCATCATCATAAGCGTCTACCAGCGCTCGAAGACAGCACTTGAGAGGATCGATCCCTTCTTTACTCAGACACTTGAAAGCCAGGAACATGCAGGAGGAGATAGACCTTTGCCCACTGCAGTCAAACCCATGCAGCTCCTCATCCAGGATCTTCATTTTCATTACCCCTCTTCCGAGCATCAAGTCTTCACCGGCATCCGGCTCGAACTGCCGAAGGGCGAAATGCTTGGTGTCTGCGGGGCCGTCGGCAGTGGCAAGAGCACCCTCTTTCACCTCCTGACGAGGCTCTATAATCCGCCCCGGGGCACAATTTTCTTTGAGGGTCAGGACATCCTGGACCTCGATCCGCAGGATCTACGCGAATCCATTTCTTATGCCCTTCAAAAAGTTCATCTTTTCTCGGCCAGCATTCGGGACAATCTCGCTTTTGGGATGAAAAGAATTCCAAGCGACGAGGAACTGACTCAGGCCACCCGTGCCGCTCAAGTCTATAACGAGATCGAAAGTTTCCCGGAAAAGTGGAACACCGAAATCGGTGAGAAGGGTCTTCGCCTGTCCGGAGGACAGAAGCAGCGCCTGGCCCTCGCTCGACTCTTTCTAAGAAAACCGCAGATTCTCCTGCTCGATGATGTTCTCTCAGCGGTGGATAACCTCACCGAGGCAAGGCTCATTCAGGAGTTCAGAAAACTGAACTGCACCATGATCATAAATTCGCACCGAAGTTCGGTGCTCGAGCTCTGTGATCGTGTTCTCTATCTCAAGGAAGGCCGGATCTTTGATCAGGGCCCTTTCAAAGACTTGATCCTCCGTCATCCAGAACTCCAAGAGGAAATCCATGAGCAAGCAACGCCCGAAACGGCTCTTTGATGATTTGAAGGACCTCGGACGCCTGTGGCCCTTCCTTAAAAATCACAAAAAAGCCCTGATTATATCCTGTACCCTGATCCCGCTCATCTCGATCCTGCAGATGTCGGTGCCTTTTATTTTGAAGAGAACGATCGACCAGGGCGTCCTGAAAGGTGATTTTCAGTTCCTGACCTATGGGGCGATCGCTTACCTCTCGGTGGTCGTCGTGGAATATTTTGTGCGCGCGACCCAGTCCATCCTCACCTCCCGCGCCGTCTTTCAGATGATTCGTGACATGCGTATGGCTCTGATCGACCACATCATGCGGCTGTCCGCCCGTTACCACGACAGAAACCTCAGCGGAGCCCTGGTAACCCGTGCCACCAGTGACTTTGACAACCTAAGTGAATCCCTCAATCAGGGCGTCCTAAGTTCGGTCGTCGACCTCGCCGTGCTTGCGGGAGCCGTGGTTGGACTCTTTCTCCTCGACTGGCATCTTGCGCTTATCACCATCTGTGTCCTTCCCTTTGTCCTCGTCACCATCAATTTCTTTTCGCGAGCTCTGAAGCAATCGATGCTCCTCGCCCGGGTGAAAATCGCGGCTCTGAACGCTTACACCCAGGAGTGTCTCTACGGTGTGAACACGGTCAAAGTCCTTTCAGGGCAGCCTGACACCGAAAAGAAATTTGATCGTCTGACCCTGGAATACCGCGATGCGCAGATGAAATCGGTCGTCTCCGATGCGGTTCTCTTCTCCCTGCTCGACGGCATCGCCTCGATCACGATCGGTCTGGTGCTCTGGTTCACCATCCGTCCCTCAGACACAATTCTAAGCGCCGGCATCATGATCGCTTTTGTTCAATATGTGCAGAATCTCTTTGATCCATTGAAACAGCTCGCCAACAAAATCGCGATGCTTCAAGGAGCTTTTACCGCGATTGACCGTGTTTTCTCGATTTTTGACACCAAGGAATTCATCAGCGGCGACGAGCCGAGCGAAGTTCTCCTCGGCAAAGTCGAATTTGTGGATTTGAGCTTTTCCTACAATCCGCCGACCCCGACTCTCGAGCATGTGAGCTTTGCTATCCCGGCGGGTGAGTCCCTGGCTTTGGTTGGGACCACGGGTTCAGGCAAATCGACGATCGTGAAACTTCTATCGAAGCTCTACACGGGTTACACCGGAGACATCCGTATTGATAATCAGTCCCTCGAGAAGATGGATGGAGTGGGCCTTCGCCGAAAAATCGCGATCGTCCCTCAGGATATTGTCATTTTCAAGGGTAGCGTGTCCTTTAACATAGGACTTGGCGATCCGGAGATTTCTCAGGACATGATTGAGGAAGCCGCCCGTTATGTGGAGGCGGATCGCTTCATCCAAAGACTTCCCGGCGTGTATGAATATCAGCTTCGCGAGGGGGGCGACGACATCTCGGTCGGTCAACGTCAGCTCATCGCCTTCGCAAGAGCGATCGTACGTAACCCGAAAATCATTATTCTCGACGAGGCCACGTCCAGCGTCGACCCCGCGTCGGACGGCATTATCCAAAGAGCAATTGAAAAACTCTTCAGCGGTCGAACTCTCATCGTCATCGCTCACCGTCTCTCGACGATTCGTCGCTGCGATATGATCGCGGTGCTCGAGAAGGGCAAGATTCTCGAGATGGGTAACCATGGCGACCTGATTCAAAAACAGGGCAAGTACTACTCCCTGCATGAAAAACTTTTGCACGATGGCCCTGAGGCTAGCTAAAGCCTTAGGAACGAGAAAAAGCTGAGAAAGGCTCTGCCCTTCTCAGCTTTTTTATTGGATACGATTCGGATTAGGCGGCTTCTCCAGTCGCCTTGGTTTTGGCCTTGGAACGCTTGGCCTTGGACTTCTTCGCTGATTTTTTCTTAGCCTTGGTCGCAGTGCCTTTGGCTTTGGTCGTGGTTTTTTTCTTTTTCACTCCAGCTTTTTTTGCTGATTTTTTCTTAACGCCAGTCGACTTGGCTTTTTTCACAGTTTTCTTCTTGGCAGTCGCTTTTTTAGTGCCAGCCTTTTTGGTCGCGCTTTTCTTCTTCGTAACCTTGGACTTCTTCTTAGCAGCAGTGCCGGTCTTTTTGGTCTTGGTCTTGGCCTTCGCCTTACTCTTCGATTTTTTCTTGCGACCGGATCCAGCCTGTTTGCCTCCGCCATCGTCCTTATTCACAGTGGCCCAGGCTTTGCCTTCGGCGGTGGACTCGGAATCACCGCGCTCTTCGTAGCCCTCGGCAATATGTTGTGCCTGACGTTTCTGTTTTGATGTGTACTTTTTTTTGCTACCTACAGCCATGGTCTTACTCCTCAAAATTTTGGTTTCAAATTCCAGGAAACAGTCATGCAAAATCAGTTCCAACGACTGAAACTGTCCTGTGAGAGATACAGTAGGGAGAGCTGTGAAATTATCTTTCGACAAAGAACCTCAATGAGGTCTATAGAACTAGAGCAGGCTTTGTTTTGAAGATCAGAGGAAATATCCCTATGTACACTCGCATCAAAACTATTCTTGTAGCTGACTCCAATCCTGATTATCGCAGACTCATTCGGTCTGTCCTGGCGGATGTCGAGATCTTGGACGCCGACAATGCGCTCGATGCCATGAACCTCTTAAAGACCGAGAAAATTGACATGATTATTCTCGATTTTCGCCTACCGGATAAAAGCGGGGTCGAAGTTCTTCATTGGTGCCGCGCTAATGAAATCCATGTGCCAGTCATCTTTATGAGCCAGGATTCTAAATTACAAAAGGCCGAAGAGGTGGCACTCGCCGACTGCTGCGCCAGCCTTTTCCATAAACCCTTAAATCTCAAATCTCTCGTCGAGGCAGTAAGGGCTGCCGATCTGAAAGATCATCATGAGAACTGCCTTCATCACTATCACGGCATGATCACCCGCGACGTGCATATCTAATGGATGGAGGCATCCCGGCAATGAACAATTGCTTCCGCTAATTTAAGCCAGTCGATCGGTTTGGAAATGAAATCGTCGAAGCCCAGGGCTTCGGCTCTCCGGCGGTCGGCATCCAGGGCATGGGCGGTAAGGGCGATGATCGGCACTTCATAGCCGAGTCTTCTCAGTTCGCTCATGGCATCATAACCATTCATTCCCGGTAGGCCGATATCCATCAGCACCACCTGAAAAGTTTCGCTCAGAGCGTGGTCGATGCCCAGCTCCCCATCACTTGCTAAAACCACTTCCGCCCCTACATTTTCCAAGAGCTTTTTGATGAGAGCCTGATTATCAAGGCCGTCTTCGATGAGCAGGACCTTGATTCCTTCCAGGGATGGGAGTCTGCGCTCGGCGATAGGATCGGGAATCAAAAAGAGATCGAGCGGCGTGGTCATAGACGGTTCATCTCTCTCAATGATGTGAGGATCGATCGTGATCCGAAAGACTGATCCTTCGTCCTCTTTGCTGGAGAGAAGAGCGACATCCCCGCCAAGCGCCAAGGCAAATCGTTTTGAGATACTGAGGCCAAGCCCGGTTCCGCCGTACTTTCTTGAGGTGGAATTTTCCGCTTGGGAAAAGGGTTCAAAGATTTTGGAAGCCTGCTCCATGCTCATTCCGCTCCCGCTGTCGCAAACATCGATGGCAATGAGAGGCTTTTTCATAGAGTCGAATGACATTTGTCCATAGGACACTTCAACCTCGATCTCCCCCGCAGTCGTAAATTTGAGGGCATTACCTAAAAC
>SEDW01000358.1 GCA_004193325.1 Pseudomonadota bacterium
CCAATATAGTCATCCATACCAGCATTGATGCATTTTTCCCGGTCGCCTTCGACGGCGTTGGCGGTCATGGCAATGATCGTCGTATGTTTCTCTTTCCCCTCACGCTCGCGGATGAGACGGGTTGCTTCATAGCCGTCCATCTCGGGCATCTGACAGTCCATCAAAATCAAATCGTAAGAAATCATCGCACTCGCTTCATAGGCCAGGAGCCCGTTGCCGACGACTTCAGCTGCAAAACCAAGCTTTTCCAGTTGCGAGAGAGCGATGCGTTGATTGATGGGATTGTCTTCGGCGATCAGCACTCTGGCGTTTCGCTTGACGACGTTTCTCGCAGCACTTGCCGCCTTGGTGTCGAGCGAGGTCGAGAATGTACTCTTCTTGTTCGACAGGAGTTCCAGACAGCAGTTATAAAGATGGGACTGCCTCACGGGCTTCATGAGAAAGACCGAGATCTGAGCATCGGAAAGTTCTGCAGCAGTTGCAGCTTGAGACATCGAACTCATGAGGATGAGTTTGGTCTTCGACAAGGCTTCGTTGCCTTTGATGAAGCGGGCGAACTCCACGCCACTCATCTCCGGCATATGCATATCGAGAATGACGAGATCAACGGCTTGGCCTTGTTCAATCGCCAGGCGCAGTCCCTTAAGTCCTTCGCCAGGCGAAGCGTAACACACACTTTCCATACCCCAGGTCTTCAGCTGATGAGCGAGAATTCGGCGATTTGTGGCATTGTCATCAATGACGAGACAGCGTCTACCTTTGAGATCGCTGAATTCTTTAACAGGCCTTTGCCATTGAATTTCAGAGGGCTGAAGCGGAAGAGTAAACCAGAATGTGGAGCCTTTGCCGAAAACCGAACGAACGCCCATGTCGCCGCCCATCAGTTCGACGAGTTGCTTGGAGATCGCGAGACCGAGTCCGGTTCCGCCGTATTTGCGATTGGTGGAACCATCAGCTTGAATGAAAGCTTTGAAGAGTCGCGCCTGATTTTCATCTGTGATCCCGATCCCTGAGTCGGCAATTTCGAAGAGTATCACCGGGGCTTTATCAGTTTCCGCGGAGATTGTGACTTCGACGAGGATTTCGCCCTCATGCGTAAACTTAAGAGCATTGCCGAGAAGATTCGTCACCATCTGACGAATTCGACCGGCATCCCCTTTAACGGAATGCGGAAGATCAGGACTGATCGAACAGATGAGCTCCAGATTCTTGGCATGGGCTTCCGGTGCCAGGAGTTCCATGCAGCTTTCGATCACGCTACGCAGTTCGAAATCGGTCACATCTATGATGAGTTTTCCCGCTTCGATCTTCGAGAAATCCAGAATATCGTTGATGACGGTCAGCAGACTGTCGGCGCAGCCTCGAATGGTCTCGGCATAATCCTTCTGCACGACAGTGAGATCGGTATCGAGCAACATGCCGGTCATACCAATAACACCGTTCATTGGGGTACGGATCTCGTGACTCATGTTGGCGAGAAATTCGGACTTGAGTTTGGAACTGACGATCGCTTTTTCCCGGGCATCGATCAATTCATCCTGCAGCTCTTTCTGTTCGGTCATATCCATCATGGAGCCGATCATTCGAACCGCCCGGCCCTCGGGATTTCTATAGAGAAAGCCTCGGTCGTAGACGTTTCGATAGCTGCCATCGATTTTGCGGAATCGATATTCACCCTGCCAGTGGGTTTCCTTACCACCTTCGATCGCAATATGAATCATATTCAAAATACGTTCGCGATCCGCAGGGTGAATCTTCTCGATCCACCAGGCACCCGAGTAGAGCTTGCCGGCTTCGAATCCGAAATGGATGTTGATACCATCATTCCACCAAAGCTGATTGGTCGTCAGGTTCCAGTCCCAGACCGAGTCCTGAGTGGCTTTGGCGACGAGGTGAAAACGCTCCTGACTCTCCTTCAACGCCTGGTCCGCTTTTTCACGAGCGCTGTAGTCGCGCGTGATCGTTCGTTTCGCAAACCAGACGAGAAAACAGCCGGCGAGTGTACCAAGGCCGATCATCATCGCTGCAAATTGATTGGATCGATTGGTCGAATGAATTCGTTGCGACTGAATTTTCTCTTCGTTTTGCATCATCTCTTCGGTCACGGCATCGATACTCTTCGAGATGCTGTCCGATTCCACCGACATTTGAATCTTTTCTATCTTTTCATTTTCGCCATTTTTACGCATTTCGAAGATTTGATTTGAAAACTCTTTTTTGCGTTCAACCGTGCTGAGCAAAAATTTTGTGTGATCAGCCTGGACAGGATTATCATTCACGAGACGAGTCAAAAGACGAATCTGAGCATCCAGGTTCGCCTGCGCTTTATTGTAGGAATTCATAAAGATCTCGCGACCTGTCAGCGAGAAACTGATCATCGAGCTATCCATCTCGTTAATTGAGGACTGAATCATCGAGATTTCATTCATGACCTGACCCGTGTGAGTCACCCAGGTCGCATCATTGACTGATTTTTGTAGTCCTAGGTAGGAAATGATTCCAATCGCCAGCATCACTGCCCAGGCACTGGCAAATGCTATGTTCAATTTTTTTACATTGGAAAATATCATGACCACGCAACCTCGACTTCATTGGGCAGGAGGTGAAATTCATACGTGAGGCAAAGAATAGAATGAATCTTATAGCTATAGAATAGCAGATAATAGCTGATAAATGTTAAAAAGCCCCGCTCAGGAGCGGGGCTTTTTTAATCTCAAAGTTTGGGACGAGAGAAAAGAGCTTCTGGTATATATTCTCGAGTACTCGCTCCTGGTTTTTGCCAGAAAAGTTCCAGCGCAATGCGGTAACGAGGTCCCTCGTAATACTTGACATTGAAGTCATGCCAGCCCTTGGTCAGCGTCGCTTTTCCAGCCACCTCCTGATGAGGGTGAAGGCCATCGTTGTTGATGACTTCTTTACCATCGATCGCGAGGATGCTGCCGTCGTCGGAGTTCAGCATGAATTTATACTCACCATCTTCAGGCACATTTACCCGAAAATTTACATCCAGACCAAACCATTCGATGAGGTCGGGAATGAGAGGAAAACCTTCTTTAAAATCCCGGTCGGTGACATCGAGTTGTTTCAGGCAAACGTCTTTGACCTTGGTCATCTTCTTAAAATCAGGCAGAGCCGCAGTGTTTTCCGGAAGCAGGTAGAGACCCGCGACCAACATACGGTCGGGTGCACCCGGGCATTCTACAAAGAGGGGAAGTGGAGGCTCCACCACAGGGGGCTTGGGCGTGATGTCAGTGCTGTTATTGGGCTTCGGAGTCTGCGCAGTGCCGCCCTTGAATCCGGTTGTCTTACAGGCATTAACACTCAACAAAGCAATAAGCATGAAGCTTAGAACGCGCATAGTCATTCTCCAGATGAATCTAGAGATATTGTGCCCTGTTTGGGGAATGTGATCAAGCTGGCGGCTTCGGGTTTACGTATCGAGGGTTTAGCTTGGCCAAGGAAATGGCGTCAATTAGGCTGGACGAAGAAAACCCCTGGCGTTGTAGGCCAGGGGTCTATCAATTACTTGCGAGAAGGAACTGAAGTTGGGAATTGGAAGCTGGTGTAGTCAGCTTTGACCAACTCATTGTAGTGGTCGAGGAAAAGTACGTCTTTTTGCTCGTCGCTGAGATTATCGTTGTTTTCGACTTCAGCGAAGACTTTAGTCGATTTAGTTACGTGATTTCTTTGGAATCTATTGAGGTTATCCCAAGTAAGCTTAGCCATGATCGTTCCTTAATCTTCGAATTGCAGAAGGCCACAGTGTACGCGACTTAGCGCGTAGGTCTAGCCCTTATTTGCAGCTGAAAAGACTTATCCTTTGACGCAAATAAGCTGCTTCAACTCCCACTGAACTTGCACCAGATCGCGTTGATTTGCCATGACAACGTCAATATCCTTGTAAGCGCCAGGGATCTCGTCAAGCACGCCCAGGTCTTTTCGGCACTCAACACCTTGGGTTTGTTCCAAAAGATCGGCCTTATCAAAAACCTTCTTCGCCTCGCCCCGGCTCATCTTTCGCCCAGCTCCATGCGAACAGGAGGAAAAGGAATCCGCGTTGCCGAGGCCTTCAACGATAAAACTCCGCGCGCCCATGCTACCGGGAATAATTCCGAGCTCACCAAG
>SEDW01000359.1 GCA_004193325.1 Pseudomonadota bacterium
TCTCTTGGGTCAGTCTTTCAGTTCCAGTGTTGCTTAATAAATGCTTCCGGCAATCCCAGTTCCCTGGCATAAGCGATATCTATGCCGATAAGACGGAGTGAAAGAAAATGCTTAACCCACTCATCGCCTTCGAGGATCAGTTTCTTCCAGGAATCGTCAGCAACGACCTCGCCCTTATTTATCAGGATGACACGCTCTGCAAAGCGGATCGCAATCTCAACCGAGGAAGTTGATACGAGAGAAGCCGACTCTTTTTCCTCTCCACCAAGTTCGTGGATCATGTTGAGGATAATGGTCGAGGTCACCGGATCGAGACCCGAGGTTGGTTCATCAAAAATCGAGACGACAGGACTGGTGGCAAGGGCTCGGGCGATTCCAATGCGTCTCTTCATACCGCCGGAGAGTTCGTGCGGGAACATGTTTTTGGTTCGCTCGAGTTTGACGATAGAAAGGAGCTGATCGATCTTGTCTTTCATCTCACTCTTAGACATTTTCGTCATGTTTTCCATGGCGAAATATATGTTTTCCTCAACTGTCATAAAGTCGAAGAGTGCGCCTTGTTGGAAGGCCATACCCACTTTTTGCAAAGTGACAATTTTCTCCGCTTCGCTGCTTTCGACCATATTCCGGTCCAGAAGTTCGACTGTTCCCTCATCAGGGGGAGTTAAACCCAGGAGTATCTTGAGGATAGTGGACTTCCCGCAACCCCCCGGTCCGAGCAAACTCACCCGCTCACCCGGCGCTATTTTGAAGCTAATGTTTTTCAAGATGGGCGTATTATCGTATGATTTCGAAACGGCATCGAGAACTATCACTTGGTGCGGACTCCCTTTAGTTGCCTTCGAGTGTAACGAAAAGTGGTAAGAGCTAAAAGATCTGAGTGAAGGGAAATCCATGAAACAGATAGTTTGGACGCGACCTGCGGAAGATTGGGAAAACGATCAGAAGTTGATGCGTTCGACCCAACACGTGATGCTCTTTCCACTAACCCGTCAAATTGAGATCTGTCCGAAGCTTCCCCAGAAGCCTTGCGACTGTGTGATTCTCACAAGTAAGAAAGCAGCAAGTGCGTTCATGCACAAGGCGCAATTGCCGAAGGAAGCTCTCCAAAAACCTGAGTACATCACTTTCGGTCTCGAGACCTACAAGTATCTCCTGGGTCTAAATCTGAAGGCTCGTTTGATCGAATCGCAGTCGGCAAAGAAATTTGCTGAGAATCTCCTGCTCGAGATCAAAAAGAACGCCGCCGTCTGGTTTCCAAGGCCTATCGATGTCGCCTTTGAGCTGAGTGATTATCTGAGAGCCCAGGGTCTAGAAGTGCATGACATTGCAATGTACAAGACGGAGCCTGTAAAAAATCTCGACGCTGCACAGATCTCAAAGCTCACAGCTGACCCCTGCATCGTTTGTCTGGCTAGCCCTAGTGCGGTGAAGTCCTTCGTCGATATCGTGCTCACGCATGATAATGGACGCTTTCATCGCTACATTCCGGTGGTCATCGGGCCGACGACCAAGGCAGCAGCCCAATCCTACTTTAAGGAAGTGCTTGTCGCCTCCCACACGACTCTGCAATCGCTCTGGGAAAAAGCCTATGAAACAGCTCGAAAAGATGACATTCGCAGCTATCTGAGCGTTCACTAAAGAGTGAGTTTCAAGGACGCGCTCACGAAATATTTGGGATTGGCCTTGAAGGTGAAAGTCTGCTCTTCAGGGCCGTCGCTTCGAAATTCCAAGAATACCTCTTTGCCAAGGGCCCCTGCGGCCTCTTCGGTGATGCCGAGCAAACGGGCCAGCTCCTCTTCCTTAATCACCAGAAGATCAAAGGGCGCAAGGTCTTCGGGATCATCGGAACTCTTGATTCCGATAACCGCTGTCGTAGCCCGCGGGGTACGAAGAAAAATTCCCTCGTCGGGGCGAATCTCGAGCGTCCACTCCTCCCCATAAGTATCCGCCTCCAGTGCCACATCCAAGGTGTTGTTAAAACCGGAACGAAGAATTTCCCAATTTACGGCAAAGGGAAAAATCAGGCTGGGAGCGGCTTCGAGCTTTTGGGTGATGATGGCAAATGCGAGAATCAAAAAAATCTTAAGGCCCATGCTGTCTCCCTCTAAAGCTCTCTCATTCTAGATCCCGAATCCGATTAAGGCCAGCTCCGACCGAAGCTCCGCAAAATGACAGGGGGCAACTGAATAAATTTCAGGAAAATCATCAATTAAAGGCCTTCACCTGTGTTAGAATACCGGCAGAGATTCCGCTAGCGACATGACATCCCCTCTTCGTCTCACCCTTAAGGGGTGGAGCTGAATGGGAAACATGTTCAGTGCAAAAGGTAGCATAGAACATGAGGTTCTGGTTCATGCACGGTATGTTACGCTCGATTCGATTGCTGATGATTAGTCTTTTTGTTTTGTCGGCCGGAGCCGAGGGCCTCTATGCAGGTATCCATCGGGCTCCGATTATTATTCCGGCCAAGAAATTGAAAGACATCGCCGACTATCCGGTTAAAAACTACCGGCTCTACAAGACCGACGCTCAAGGCGTTGCGACTGCTATTCCCTTTCAGATCGATGAAGTGAATAAAATCGGCGATTACGTCATGCCCGACGGCCCGACTCCGAATGCCAAGACTGGCGACGGCGTCTTTAGCGAGGCCGATGAACTTTCGTTCATGGGCGATGATGTGGGTGAAGTTATGCGCCCCGTTACCTGGCCGGAAAATCGCGCTCCGGAAAGTGTTTATGAATTAAAGCTGACGCCTCCCTCGAGCCGCGATGCGGCCAAGGACGGAGTGCGTGAGGGTGCAGTTTATATCGCGGTCTTCAATCAGAATGCTCCAGCAATTTCCGATCAGAAGTATGTCGTCTTTAGTCTGGCCTCCGGTGAAGTTGTCACCTCCCGCTATCGCTACCGATTCGACAAAAAGAATTATCTGGTCGTAAACGGTGTGGATATGATTCCACCGAGCAAAGAAAAAACGGTCACGGCAACTCCGGCAGCAAACGTGCCCCTCATCGAATCCTCGACCTTCTATGCAAAAGCCGACTTGAAGTATTTCCTCACCGTTCAAGTCAATCACCGCAGCGTGAATAGTAAACTCGAGGCCTTTAAAACAGGGCCGGTGCGGACGATCGTGCGGGTGACCTTCTTCTACACTTTCCTAAAGCTTAACTTCGAAGTTGGTATGTATACGGAAGTGAGCTTCTTCTCGAACTCTGTGATTCTGCCCGCGATCATTTACAATCCGCTCGATGGCATCAAGAGCCTGAACAAAGGCTCCGGCTTTTACTACGGCTTTGCCTTGACCGAGAGCCCGAAGAAGTATCAGTTTGAGACGAACATGCGTCCCTATCAGGAGCTGATGGATTCGGAAGCCAATCTCTTCAGCTTTCTGAAAAAAGATGTTCCGGTGGAAAAAGACTACTGGGCGAGCCTCATCGGGGAAGACCGCATGATGTACATTATGCTGAAGCCCTCGGCAACGATGCTCCAGGACCGCAGTGTGCCCTACTACTTCGTGAGCGAGAAGAACGGGGCGGATCTCAAGAGTCGTGATAATAATCTCATGAAGCCTATTATTGAGAGTCCCGTGAACTTCGGTCTCTATTTTGACCTGACCCGCTTCCGGGAAGGCGAGCACTTCATGTCGTTCCAGCTTTTCTTTGAGAACAAGAAAGACTATAAAATCCTAGACGTGTTCAAAAACCTCGATAAGTGGCGCGCACGTCTCACCAAAGTTTCGGGGACTCCATAAATAAGTCCCCTCATGAGGAACTTATGCCATTTGAAGTCACGGCCTCGCAAAAAGACCAGACTCTCCCGATGATCCTGACGCTTCGCGGCGACGAGAACATCGTGGAGGAGTTCACCTTCGATACAGATCAGGCGATGGGTTATCTTGGGATCAAACGCTCAAGACTCAATCAGATCTCCGGCCGCGAACTCCGCGTGGCCAGGATTCGCCGGGATCGCTACATCCGTCCCGTCTACCGTGAGTGCGACCTCAAGGATTACCTTGAATGGACTCGTGCGACCGCGACCCATCTCAGTTCCTCTAAAGCTATCGAGCAGGCCGTTGAGAATCTCGACGATCGTTTCAACGACGTCTTGCAGGTCTTTAACGA
>SEDW01000360.1 GCA_004193325.1 Pseudomonadota bacterium
ACTCATCGGGATGACATCAATAACCGGATTGCCGGCGAAGTCTCCGAGGCTTCGGCGATGGTCGAGGAGATCGCCAAACTCAACATCGCTATCAAAGGCGCTGAGACGAGTTCGAGTAAAGAAGTCAGTGACCTTCTCGACCAGCAGGATAAGATTCTGCGCGAGCTGACTCAAAAGATGGACATCTCCTACTACCGCGGCGACCAGGGCATGGTCGTCGTACGCGGGCCTGCTGAGACTCTCCTTGTCGATCGCGGATCCTTCGCCAAAATCGATGTCTCCCGTGCCGGAGACGGGAACCTCTACGATATCGTTGTTCTCGATGGTGCCGCCTATAAGCCGACTGTCGTGACTCATGAGAATAAAAGAGGCCGCCTCGCAGGAATGGTGGAAGTTCGCGATCGCGTGGTCCCGAACCTTCTCGATTCCAACAATAAGATGGCTGGAGCCTTTGCTGGATCCATCAATGCTATTCACCGTGAGGGCTTCGGTCTTAAAAACTACCAGGAGACCACGGGCCGTAACTTCTTTGAAGTCAGTGGCAATCCTGATGATATCGCCTCCACTCTGAAAATGGATGACCTCGTCATTGAATCCGCTAACGCGATTTCGGTTGCGGCTTCGCCCAATGCCCCGGGTGACAACGTCCTTGTAAATAACATGCTGCGTCTGCGCGAGCAGAAGGTCATGGGCGATGCGACCCTGAACGATTACTACGCAAACTACGTTGGTGTTTTTGGACTTGATCTGGTTCGTACCCAGCAAACCAAAGATGCCGACGATACATTGATTCGTAACCTCAACGCCCGCCGCGACTCAGTAGCCGGCGTGTCGATGGATGAAGAAGCGACTAACCTCTTGAAGTGGCAGGCGAATTTTACTGCCTCTTCCAAAGTCATCACGACCGTTGATGAGATGATTGAAACTGTCCTTCAGATGAAACGATAAGGACTTTAAATGCGCGTTTCGGATCGACAACGATATGAACAGGCGAACCACCGCGTTGATCAGGCTAAGACTGACAACTCGAGTACGCTTGAACAATTGTCGACCCAAAAAAGGGTCAACAAACTCTCCGACGATCCAATCGCCGTGGGTCAGATCCTTCGTCGCCGAAATCAATTGAGCAACATCGAACAGTTCACCAAGAATATTGAGTTCACCAAAGGCTATATCGATAGAACAGAAGCCTCCTTGCAGGGGATTCATGACTATCTGATTCGCGCCAAAGAACTTGCGGTCAACCTTTCGAACGGTACCTATGCGTCCAACAGCCGCGAAGCTGCAGGATTGGAAGTGAAAGAGATCGTCGAAGGCGTGGTATCGCTGGCAAACTCTTCCTATAACAACCGCTATGTCTTCGGTGGATTTCGTACGCAGACGCCTCCAGTGACTGGCGATGGTCAATTCACCGGGGACGACGGTGCGGTGTTTCTTCAGGTGGAAAATGGTGTTTTCCGCCAGATCAATCTGCAAGCACGCTCTCTTTTTGAGCCGACAGCAGACGAAAGGGCCAAAGGCCACTTCGGGATGATCGAAACTCTTGCTCTTCTTCGTGATTCGCTGAAAGATAATGATATCCCTGGTATTCGCAAAGCGATGGACGAGCTTGAATTCCAAATGGATAAAACCACCTCGAGCCAGTCGATACTTGGCTCGACCTATAATGCTGTTGACGAGACCTCAAGACGTCTCGATTTAAATAATGAGTTGACCCATGAAGATCTCTCTCGTCTGGAAGACGCGGATGTCTACAGGGCTACGACTGACTTTAAGAAAACAGAAGCGGTTTTGCAGAGTACGCTTATGGCATCCAACAAGCTATTGCAGCCCTCGCTGCTTAACTTCTTGCAGTAATGCTTTAAGCATCGAGACAAGCGCCAACTGCCAGGGAGGGTAAAAAGGTGCTCGTATTAACAAGAAAAGTGGGAGAAGGGATCGCCATCGGCGACGATATAAAAATCGTTGTGATGCAGATAAAGGGCAAGCAGGTCAGACTCGGTATCAAAGCCAGTGCAAGTACCGTGGTCCATCGTGAGGAAGTCTATCAAAGAATCCAGGACGAAAACCGTCAGGCCTCCTACTCACAGGTAGCAAGCGTCGACCAAGCTACTGATATTATGGAAGAAACGGAAGCACTTCCGGTCGTTACTGGATCGCCTTTCAAAAAGGTGACACGTGGTTCTAAGAAAAGCGATTCCTAAAGATGTCCGAGTCTATTCTTGTTGCCCTATGGAACTTAGGTTAGACTAATTACAGGTTTCCCCATCATCGAATGTCAATTCCAAGGAGTAGGGCCTTGATAAAGGTGAAAACAACGCGCTTCGGCGAGATCGATATCGACGAAAAAGATGTGATCACCCTCCCTGCTGGCATCATTGGCTTTCCGGAGTTGAAGCAGTATGTGCTGCTTGATCACGATCAGGACTCCCCATTCAAATGGCTACAGGCTCTCGAAGACGGAGCTATTGCCTTCGTCTTGATCAATCCCCTTCTCTTCAAACCAGACTACCTCGTTGAAGTCAGCGAAGGTGAAGTCGGCGACCTCGAAATCGAGAATGAAGAGGATGCTGTTGTATCGGTGATCATCACTATGCCAAGTGATCCACAAAAGATGACGGCAAATCTAAAAGCTCCTGTGATCTTCAATCTTAAGAATCACAAAGGCCGTCAGATTATTCTGAATACTTCCGAATACACCACTCGCCATAACATTATGGAAGAGATGCGCAAATACTCTGCCAATCCTAAAACATCTGAGATTGAAGCAGCAATCGAACAAGCGAAAGAGCATGTTCAGGAGAAAAGCAAAAAGGTCGAGAAAAAGGGCTAAGCCCCAAGTCTCGATAATTGACTGGCAGATGATGAGAATGAATAGAGGGAAGTTCCTGAGGGAGCTTCCCTTTAATGTTTGGAATCGTCCGCAACTGCCGCCGTGAGCTGTTGAGTCAACCAACTGTTGTAGAGACGATGGATGTGCCAGAACACGGCGTTCTTACGAGTCGTGTGCAACCGATGCTTGTCGATCAGGCTCACGGGCCTCAGAAGACGGATACTGGAGCTCACAAAGGCTTCGTCGAAGCGCGGCAGTTCCTCAATTGTCACCTGTCGCTCCGTGACGGGAATCTGTGCCAGGGTCAGAAGTTCGATAATGCGTGCCCGCGTCACACCAGGAAGGATTCCACTCGCAAGAGGTGGTGTGGCAATCTCCACGAGATCCCCTTCTCTGCTCAAGAAGAAGATGTTTGCCGCCCCACACTCGATGAGTTCTCCGTCGGGACTCATCCACAAAAGATCATCAAAGCCTTCTTTTGCAGCATGAAGACTATTGCTCACTGTTGAAAGATAGTTGTTCGTCTTCGCCACATCATCGCGCTGGAGAGCGGGATGGCGCTTGGTTTTGAGCTTTATTCCGTCGGTATCAGGAAGGTAAGTGGGGAAAGGAACTGCTTTCACATAGAGATAACGCTGTGGTTCGAGTTTCTCAGTTGGAACAAGTGGACCTCCGATCCCGCGGGAGATGACGAGCCTGATACTTGCATAGTCCGGGCTTTCCAGGCTGAGCATATGGTCGATGTCGAAGCGAATTATTTCGTTGGACCATGGAACTGGGATTTCGTGAATCAGGGCGCTGCGCCTGAGTCTCTCCAGATGATATTCGAAGTCGATTATGATCCCGTTTTTGGCGGAAAAAACCTCGTAAATGCAGTCCCCATAGAGGAAACCACGGTCAAGTGCCGGCAGTTGGGCCTGCATTTCTGGGAGGATATGCCCGTTAATCATGACATAGGACGACATAGTTAGTCCTTGCGATTTAAGGGTGACAGTGCTAGTCAAGGCAGTCCTCTCACTTATTGACTTAGTGAAGGGCTGCCCGCCAATAGGAGTATGAATAGTATGGAAGTTTTAGCTTCCCCAACCCGCAAAGTCCATTTGATTTCTTTAGGCTGCGCTCGTAACCGAGCCGACTCTGAAGTTATGTTGGGTTCACTCATGTCGAACAATTATTCGATCACGGATGATGCTGAAGAAGCGGACACCGTGGTGATCAACACCTGTGGCTTTATCGAGGCAGCAAAAGCGGAAAGCGTTCAAACTATTTTGGATGCGGCCGAGCT
>SEDW01000361.1 GCA_004193325.1 Pseudomonadota bacterium
CTCTGATGTGGTGGAGTCGTGAATCCAGTCCACTCTCTTAAATACCACTGGCCCTTTTCCAGAGGAGTGAGAAAGAGCGTGAATCGAAAATCTTCTGAGTTTTTACGGAGAACAGACATCGCCGCACTCAGAACCTCTATGGGTGAACTTGAATAGGAAGTTTCGCGAGCCAATTCAAAGAGAGTGTTGAGACGTCGCTCGCGCATGCGATGAGAGTTTAGACTCGTGAAGTTTAAGAGGCAGCCCCTTACGAATCCATGGACGTCAAATATTGGCGAAACACTGTAGGAATAGAAGTGATGGGTGTCGTGTCCCTCTCCACCCGTCACGAGCAGCCTGTCGCCGGCGCGAAAAGAAATCTTTTCACAGACAGTGCGCATGACATCCCGGGCCACTTCATTCCAAAGTTCAGGCCACTGTTTAATAGGAGTGCCGCAGTAAGGAAGAGCCGAAAGCACATCAGAGAATTGAAAAGCGAAGCTGTCATTGTAGAAGAAATACTGTTCGTCACCCCAGACCAGACATTGGGCCTCCGCACTCGCAAACATATTGGAGAGCGTAACTTTAAGGCAGGAGGGCCACTCCTTTGGACTTCCCAGCGAGGTGTCTTGCCAGAAATGTTCAAGAGTCATCCGGGCACTTGGAGAGTGGTTTGGCAAAAAAAACAATTCCTCTTCTCCACGATGACAAAGGATTTCAAAATCGAATTCTTCCGACATGTTTTTCGCAAGAAAGTGTCAACTCTTGACTAGTACTTTCAATCAAAGGCTTAAAATACCCAAGATGCGAACGACTACACAGTGAATTTGATGCTATTGATCTGCCATCATTGTAGAGCTTTCCCAAGCGATCTCCAGAAAATCTTTTATACGTTCACGTAAACATGCAGATTTCGTTTTCCAAAATTCGCAGATCGTCTTCGGAACTAGCGGTGGAACAGCGGAGGCATTACTGGTATTTTCACTCAAACATGGCAGAAGCATCTTAAAGCAGTTCATCGCTTCCAAATTCTCTCATGATTTAGCACTGCAACCTAAACGACTACGCTCATAAATACCTGCATGGATCGACTGATATGGCGAAAAGATTGCTTCCTGATCACTTCCGTTTTGGCGCGAGCTCCGCCGCCTTTGCTATCGAGGGCGGTTTGGAAGAAACGGGTCGATCCCCTTCGATCTGGGACAAATTCTGCACCAGACCCGGAGCAATTATCGATCAGAGTAACGCCGATTATGCTGCCGATCATTTTCGTCAGTGGGAGAGCGATACTCTTCTGATGAAAAAAGCCGGTCTTCAAATTTATAATTTTTCTATGTCTTGGTCGCGGGTCCTGCCCAACGGGACTGGGTCGCTTAATGATGCCGGCATTGATTTTTATGATCGACTGGTCGATGGAATTCTGGAACAGGGTATCGATCCCTTTCTCACACTCAATCATTGGGATCTTCCTCTCGTCATGGAAGATCGCGGCGGCTGGGTCAAGCGTGACGTGATTTATCACTTCTCCGATTACGCGCAAAAGATTGCGGCTAAACTCGGAGACCGGGTAAAGAATTGGATCACCCATCATGATCCTCATGCGCAGTCTTACCACGGGTATGCAACTGGATTGCATGCACCTGGTGAAGAAAAACCGCGTGCCGCTTGGATTGCCGCTCACCATCTTCTCCTGTCTCATCATTTTGCCGCCGACGCCATTCGCTCCGAGCGTGCTGGAATGCAGGTTGGGATCGCCTTGAATGTGAGTCCTATTGTTCCGGCTTCAGAATCGGATGCGGATCACAGAGAAGCGATGCGAATCGATGGGCGCGAAAATCGTTGGTACCTCGATCCACTTCTTAAGGGAGAATATCCAGACGATATCTTCCGTCTTGCCAAGGCTGACAGTGGGGAGCAGGGCATCGACTGGATTGAGCGCGGCGATCTCGAGAAGATCAAAGGCTCGAGCGATTTCATCGGCGTGAATTATTATTCCCGTACGATTGCGCGTACGAGCGAAAAGATAAAGATGAAGCCCTCAGAGTACATCAATAAAAAAGACATTACGGACACTGGCACGGAAGTGGCTCCGGACATGTTGAGAGAACTTTTACTTGATCTGAACAAACAATACGAATTGCCTGCAATCTACATCACGGAGAATGGGGCCGCCTATGACGATGCACCGAATGAATTCGGCCGCATCCAGGATGGCCGCCGAGCGCTCTTTATGTCTCGCCATCTCGAGGCCATTCGCGAGGCAATCGAAAAGGGTGTGAAGGTCGAGGGATACTTTGCCCGTTCCTTCTTCGACAGCTTTGAGTGGAATCTCGGCTACACCAAACGTTATGGAATGGTCTGGGTCGACTTTGAGACCCAGGAGCGAACGCTCAAAGACAGTGCTTACTGGTACAAAAGGCTGACGGATACGCGGGACCATGATTGGGTGCCGAATGTGGATTACCGGGAATAGGAGTAGGAGAAAGAGATGAAAACTGTATTTGTGGAATCGTGTATCGATGCGATCAACTTTCTCTGCGCTCCCTGGAGCCGGCTGCGAGACAACATCTGGATCACCAAGAACCAGGAGATCGACGAAGATCTCTCGGAAGATGCGAACCTGAACGAAGTCGAGCGCACGATCGCAGAGGTCGCGATTAGTTTGTTTGACTCTGAGTCGTCGGTGAAGATCCAGGACGTAGCCCGTCTCGATGACAATGACTACGAGCGCTTTTTCCTCGCGATGAAGATTGTCAGGCGATCGTCTGATCTTTCGGAAGTGACCGAGGGCGATATGGTTCGAACAATCTCCTATCGCAAGATGATGGCCCTGGCTGAGCGTCGTGGGATTCGTTCCGTCCTCTTCGAAGATATCGAGTTTCCAAAAAATCCATTCATCAAGGAATTGATTCCATTCTGCGGCGAAGAGCTCAAGGTTCTTGCCGTGAACGAAGATGGGTCGATGGATCTGGCCTGTGGGGCGGATGAGTGGACCTGGCCTCGGGAGTGGATTGCCGGGAAGTCACGTTGAGTGCCTGCAGGCCTCGATCTATTTCGAAGAATTCTTTCTTCGCCTAGAGCGCTAACGCTTTCATTCGATCAATCGAGGCTCTTGCCTTGGCTTTATCCCTTGGATTCCTGAATATTCCAGATGAATCAAATCTGTAATAAGGGAAATCAATATGGCCAAGGCAAGCACGAAGAAAAAGTCGACTGCTAAGAAAAAGACTACCAAAAAAGCCGCTAGCAAGAAAAAAACCACAAAGAAAAAAACCACAAAGAAAAAAACCACAAAGAAAAAGGCCACTAAAAAAGTCGCCGCCAAGAAAAAAGTAGCGAAGAAGAAGACTGCGGTTAAAAAGAAAACCACGGCAAAGAAAAAGACGACTACAAAGGCCAAGAAAACCAGCGCTAAAAAGTCGACTGCTAAGAAAAAGACCGCGAAGAAAAAACCCGGCCTCTACGAAAACATTCACAAAGCCCAGCGCCGTGCCGCCCGCGGTGGCAAACCCGTTCGCAAAAAAGGCGAAAAAGGAGCGCCCAAGGAAAAGAATTTCGAGGACGCGGCGAAGACTGCTAAAACTTAATCATTCGGCTTAAATTCAAGCCTTTGTACCAACCCAATAAGTCCGCCCGGCGAGGAGCAAATACTCCTCCCCCTTCTCATTCTTCTTTTTGCTATAAGACATCTCTTCGAACATTCGATAGTAATGCGGCGTGTCCTCAAGCTCTTTCTTCATGACCACAATCGGCTCCTGCCGCTGCTTCCACTCCAGCGCTTCCAGTGTTTCGGAAACGTACTCTTCATAAGGAAATTCCTGATTATCCACCGGGCCGCTCAAGCGCTCCTTACAAGTCGCGATCTTCGCACCCTTCGCGCAGATCACTTTAGCTTTCGCAAGCGTAGGCGCATCGAGCCACACTTCTAGAAAGAAGGGCTCGGCTTTCAATTCTTTTTTAAGCTGAATTTTCCAGGCTTGATAGGTTTCGGAGAGCCATTCGGCGAGTAGAAGCTGAACGTCCGCTGAGCAAATACGATCGGGGGACTCAGCGAAAGGATTGATACTGTGAGCCCACACAGAATATTCGCCATGCTCTTCAAGCATCTTGAAGTTCACAAGGGGCAAGACCTG
>SEDW01000362.1 GCA_004193325.1 Pseudomonadota bacterium
AGCTCGATCAGGGATTGTTCCCGGAGCGATGTTATTCGCCTTTCTACAACTGAATGCCTGCAACAGCAAAAGTCCTTCGATTGAGATCACCGGCAAAGACGGTGCGAATGCTGAGCCCGAAGAGATTTACAATGAAGTGTCGGGTGGCGGGACCAAAACAGATACTGCAAAGCCGTCAGTTCCCAAAGGGGATCCGACTGAAGCCAGCGATGGCGACGAATCAGCAAGCGTTCCTACAATCGTAACGGGATCGCCTATCCAGGAAAACAGAAAATCCAACGGGGATCAGGTCCTCGCTAACGGTCGCTATTTTATCAAAGGCGCATACAGTAAAAAGTGTATCGCTCTCCAGAATGATAGTCGCGAAAGCGGAGCGCAATTTGTTCAGAGAACCTGTGACCGAAACAATGGTTCGATGAAATTTGATGTCTATGTCACCAGCAATGGATATTTCCTGATCTATAACTTTGGAACATCAAAGTTCATGGAAATCAGAGATCAGATGCCTGTGATGCAGGCTGCCCTTCAGCAAAACGATCGAGCGTTTAAACCCTATCAGGATTTTATTATTCAAGAGCGAAGCGATGGCTTCTTAAATATCAAGACAAGCAGCGGCGGAATGTTTGTTGACTTAGCTGGAGCCAGTACTGCCGATGGAGCCTTGATTCAACTCTGGAACGTGGGTACTGGAATGAGCGCCGCGTGGCAGTTCGAGCCAGCACCTTAATCCGTAAATCATTCATTCAAAAAAGCTTCGCCCACATGGGTCGAAGCTTTTTTTTGTTTGTCTTGATCAGTAGGGCTGAGCAGGTCAGATTTGCCCAAGAAACGGGCTGCAAAAATAATTCGTAAAGAACCCATTCTAAAGAGTTCCGCCTGGGAAGGCCTGTGGTATGATTGCTTATGCAGGGCATTCGCGGCGACGCGAAAGACGCTCATCCAATCTTCAACCCTAAAGAGGGCCATACCTAACTCCTAGCTGACAAAACATTCCATAGTTCCCTTTCCGAGTTGGTAACCAAACATGAGTGGGGTTCGCAAGGCATGAACTACGAAGAAGATGAAAGCGAAAGTAACGTTGTGAGTCTGGATTCATATAGGAATTGGAAGCAGTATCTGGCTTGGAAAAACCCACCCAAATCCAAAGAAGAAAAAATCAAAGAAGCATTGGCGAAGTATCGGCGCTAATCTATCTCAAAAGCGGCAGATGAGACTTTCTCATCTGCCTTATATTTTTGTCAGCCAGTTGCAGACCAAAGGAAAATGATCGCTCAAGGCTTCTGTTGCCGTTAGCATATCGATGTGTCCGTAGTCTTTCAGGTTGCCATTCTTCTTTGAAAGGAGAAGAAAAGAATCGTCTGGTAAATAACATTCCTTCAGAAATCTCCGCACATCTTTGGGATTGCCGAGGTACGCGTCCTTTATTCCCGCAAGACTGAGCGTGCGAGGCAATTTTATGCTTCGTGTGGCTGCTCCATAATCAAAGCCATCTACTGGATCAATCCATTCCCTCGTATTCTTCACCCAAGCCACGCTGTGAGCATGCGAACGTTTCGTTTCGTCATCACTTCCAAGATTCAATTTCTTTCCAGGCAGATATCCATAGATTAACGTGGCAAGTTTCGAGGCACGATTCCAAACGATGTCGATTCCCACGAATCGTTTCAGATTTATGGCAGCCACGCTGCGCTTGGTTCCAAAAAAGGTTAGTGACTCAATGCTTTTGATTCGCTCCGGGAAGCGGAGGAGGTGAGACGCGAGGAGAACGCCGCCCCAGGAATGAGCGATCCAGTGCTGAGGTCTTCCCGCAGCGACTTGAGACATATGATCCGCCATGACCCTGAGGTCTTCGACAATCGCCTCAGTTTGCCCATAAGAGGAAGAAGCGGAGATGTGAGGCCGACTTTTACCTCGGCCTCTAAGATCGCCAACAAAGACCTCAAATCCACTTTGAGCTAGAAAGGGTGCAAGGCCCTTATCGCCATTGTTGCTATAAAAGATGCGTCCGTTTTCAATTGCTCCGTGGAGGAGGAAAATTATGCCTTTAGTATTGTCGATTGGTTTGAAATGTCTCAAATGCAATTCGTCTCCCTCGCTGCTAACTGGGAGAAAAATCGATTCTTGACTAAATGATTTCGTTGCAAGACTCATTTCTTCCTCAAAACAAAAGCGGGCGATAGCAGCTGTGCATGCCGCAGATCCGATCTTTACATAGGCCGGGATTTAATGGAATGGCAAGCATACGAGCGGAGCAAGGGCGGACCACTGTCCGCCCCTTGTTTAAAGCGGTGAAGGCGCATTGTAGGACGACGATTGATTACTGTGATAGCTGATACGGGGCTCACGCGATGCGGAGAGCATGGCGTCGAGTTTGGTCAAACATTCTTCCCAGCCTTTCATGCAGTCATCCTGCTCTTCCGGCGGAATACCCTGATGCACGAGAGTGATCGTGGTCTGATCGCCGCTGCCTGAGAACGTGATCGACACTTCGCATTCCAGTGGCCAGTCACCCGACATTCCGTAGTCATAAGCAGTTAGGATGTTGCCTTTGGGGTCCGAAAAGCTGTCGGTATAGACAAGCTTTTTCCCTGGAATGATTTCTTTGTAGGAACCTGTGGACCAGAAGTCTTTGTCTTCGGGAGAACGCATGCAGCTCAAATATTTGCCGCCTACGCGAAGATCACTCTTGAACACGGGACAGGTAAAGTTCTTAGGCCCGTACCATTGCTTAACCTTGTCCGCTTCGGTAAAGGCTTCGAACGCGGCTTGTTGCCCCGCACTAACGACACGAGAAACTTGGATCGGCTTATCTTTTCGACTGTTATCAAGCATGTCTGTTTCCTTTCCATTAGGGCGCCCATTTGGATTATGGGGCTTAGGGAAAGCCTAGGGAAAAGATTCGCCGAAAGTCACCTGGAGCATTTATGTACCGGTCCTTGAATCTCTCGTTCTCAGCGGCTCAATCACAAAATTCATAATCTGTTAAGAGGAGCCAGTCAGCCTGCAAGAGCCTGGCAATACTTGCGCCGCAGAAAAGATTGGAGGACACTCGCTTTCATTCCGAGCGATCATCGAGACCGCTGGAGATCTTTAAGGTGCAATATGGTTAAGACTGCAAAGCTTTTCTCCCCGCTGAATCTAAGAGAAATCACGCTTAAAAATAGAATCGTTGTCTCTCCGATGTGCCAGTACTCCGCCAAGGACGGCGTGCCTGATAACTGGCATCTGGTTCACCTGGGTTCTCGCGCAGTTGGTGGCGCAGCACTTGTCATCGCCGAGGCGACCGCTGTGAGCGCGAAGGGCCGAATCTCAGACGCAGACCTTGGAATCTGGAATGACGAGCAGATGGAGGCATTCAAGCCCATCACAGCCTTCATCAAGGGTCAGGGATCTGTCGCAGGGATTCAGTTGGCTCACGCGGGCCGAAAGGCTTCGACCAAAAGACCATGGGCGGGCAATGGCCGCATAGAGATTAAGGATGGTGGTTGGGAGCCAGAGGCGCCGAGTGCGATTCCTTTTGCAGAATCCTATGCCAAACCCAAGGCAATGACAGAAGGCGATATCAAAGCCTTGGTCGAAGATTTTGTAGCGGCTACAAAACGTTCAGAGGCCGCAGGCTTCGAACTCATAGAATTGCACTTCGCGCATGGCTACCTCCTCCACGAGTTCCTCTCGCCCCTTTCCAACAAGCGAACCGACATCTACGGCGGCTCCTTGGAGAACCGCATGCGTCTTGGACTTGAGATCGCAGCCGCAGTGCGTAAGGTTTGGCCTGCGCGATTGCCACTCCTCGTGCGAATCTCCTCGACGGACTGGGCGGACGAAGGCGGCTGGGATATCGAGCAGTCGGTGGTCTTTGCCAAAGAGTTGAAAAAGATCGGCATCGACATGATCGATTGTTCGTCGGGCGGCACTCTGGAAAAGCCAACTATTCCTCTGTATCCGGGCTACCAGGTGCAGTTTGCCAATCGTATCCGAAAGGAGGCTGGAATCGCCACCAGCGCGGTGGGGATGATCCTTGATGCGAATCAGGCGGAATTTATTTTGCAGGAAGGCATGGCGGATGTTGTATCGATTGCGCGGGAGCTCTTGAGGGA
>SEDW01000363.1 GCA_004193325.1 Pseudomonadota bacterium
AGCCGCTGATTGCCTATGTGCCTTGCCCAGGCTTTTTCCAGTGCCTCTGTCGGACCGCGGGAGGAGCCGATCATCACGCCGGTTCGCGAACGGGAGTCTTCGCCCCAGTCCCTCGTTAATCTGCGAGCAAGCAGCAAAGCCATCAGGCTCGTCTTATCCTGCTCTTTAAAAGATTTATCGAGACGAAGCTCTGCAATCTCTTCAGAGATTGCGTCTGGCAAAACTCCAAGAGCGTCGGGATTTGAATGGAGAAGGGTCTGACCCGCAAAAAGATTTTCAACGAGTGGCGAAAGGCCCTGGCCTGCGGGGCTTAGACAGTCATAGTCGGAAATGTAGATTTTGTGCGACGGCATAGGTTGGCCCCTCTTCTTCGGTCTTAATGGATAACACCAAAAGACACAAGGATAGAGCCTTAACCGCCTACAGAGGATAGGAGTTTGAGGGCGACATTGGGCAGTTGGTTTGCCTGAGTCAAGACTGCTGATCCAGCCTGAAGCAGGATATTGCCTTGAGTAAATTCCGCTGTTTCGTAGGCGAAGTCCGCATCGATAATGCGGGAGCGCGCAGCGGAAAGGTTTTCGATGCTGACACCGAGGTTCCGCTCGGTGCTGATGAGACGGTTCTGAGCGGCACCGATGGTCGATCGATAGGACGCGATTCGCTCCAGGGCGGAGTCAACCACAGCCATCGAATTTTGCGCATCCTTTTTGGTATCAATCCGAGTCCCGGCCTCGTTCTGACTGTTACCGAGATTCAAAGAGTTAGGGCCTTCAGTCGCCGCATTCATTTGATTAAAATCGATGCGTATGATGTCGACTGGATTTTTCGCGTCGAGCGAGTCAGAGGGCAGGAGATAATCCTTGCTGACCTGCATTTCCAAAGGCGATGGATTGTGGTTCTTTAAAAGCTCCGGAGAGACATCCTGCTGGCCTATGAGGAGCCGCGTTCCGTTGAAATCGGTTGCAAGTGCAATACGATCCACTTCATCTTTTAGAGCCATGAATTCCTGGTTGAGGTATCCACGCTCTCTCTGCCCGATCGTGTCCGAGGCGGCTTGAACAGAAACTTCCTTGAGGCGAGTCACGATATTGGTAATCTCTTCGAGGCTACCCTCAGCCACCTGCAGCATGGAAACCGCATCCTGAGAGTTACGCCTTGCCTGTCCGAGGGATCGGATGTCCGATTCGAGACCGGTGGCAATAGCGAGGCCTGCGGCATCGTCAGCAGCTTTGTTGATGCGTTTACCGGAGGAAAGTCTTTCCATAGTAGACGTAACGCGCTGATTCGAAAGACCTAGATGTCTTTGCGCATTCAGCGATTGCGTATTCGTCCTAATCCTAAGACCCATAGGTTCTCCGAGTATCGCGCATCGACTGTGAACACGAGTTCACGGCCTATAGACAACGCTATAGCTCAAGAATACGAAACTTTCGGATATCTGAGAAGAATCGAGCAAAAATTGCACGGCTTCCCGAAGGGCGGGGGCTACGAGGTAAGGGGAGTCAGGCTTCCCGATCATCATGGGCGCGAGAGTGAGTTCGAGCTGATCGACAAGCTTTTGATTATAAAACCAACTGTTCACGACGCCGCCACCAAAGAGGAGCGCGCGTTGAAAGTTCTGAAGCCTGAGGTAGAGGGCAAGGAACATGGCGGGATCAGCAGATCCGTAGATAAGATTTTCAACGTCGCTACCTGCGACAATCGGCAAAGCCGCAGCTGAGACCAGGACACGACGAATGTGTTTTTGCTTCCAGAATTCAAAAGACTCTGGAATCGGTGTCTGAGCAAAGATGAACCAAACGGGGGGTTTTCGGTTTTTACCGGGATGATCGAGGCAGGAGCCATTGGCCCTGATAGAACTTGCGCCAACGATTATCGCGTCGCTGGCTTCTATCTGTTTACGAAGATGATCCTGATCGCTGGAATTGGACATGCCGACGTCCAGCCTTTCAGCGTCGCCTTCTCTATCGTGGACCCCGATTCTACCGTCGAGACTTGAGGCCATGACATTGACAATCTTCATGAGAAGCATCTTCCTGCAGAAGTGAATCTCTTAGTTTTACACGCTTTTAGAGCCGGGCATCAAGAGCTTGCTTGCTCGAGAAAGGCGAGAGCTTCATCGACGAGAATCTCAATTGCTGCGACATCGGTCTGTTTTGCAGCAACGATTTCGCTGATAAGACGGGCGCGGGCGCGCTCGATCATTTCTTTTTCGCCAAAAGAAGGAATACGCAATTTGTCTTTGCCGACTAGGTCACGAAGGACTTCGGCAATTTCAAAGAGTGAGCCCGAACGGATTTTGTCCGAGAACTCTTTTTTGCGACGGTTCCAGATAGTCGAATATGTCTTGGGAGAACTACGGAGAATTTCGAGAATATTAGCGATGTCATCGTCGTTGACGAGTTCGCGGATAAGACCCTGGCTGGTCTTGGGGAAGCGAACCATAAGGCCGCTTTCGAGGATCTTTAGTATGTAATAGTCTTGTGGCGACCCGCCAAGAGTGAGCACCTCAGTGCCTTCGATAACGCCTACTCCATGGGTCTTATGGACTACCTTATGACCGGCTGGAAAACTCATCAAAGTACCTCCTGAATTGAGACTCTCGAGAGAGACGTTGGGCCCGAGACGACAACTCATGGGGAACAACAGCGGAGCTGAACAAGGCCAACATAACTGCGCAGCTGTGACGTTTAATGACAAACCAACTTAGTTTTGTCAATATTTAAAACAAAACCCCTATAATTTCACAAAGCAGAGGGTTAAGGTCCCCCGGCACGGCGCGAAGACTCGTCTCTACTTGATGAAGAGCACTTGCAATCCAAGGAGCATTTGGTTACTTTGCCTGCTTACGAAGCCCGAAAACCCGGGGCAGCAGCCGAAGTTCGCGCGCTTGAAACGATTAGAAAGTTTTTAGAGAGGATCTAATAATGGCTTTGAATGTAGATCAAACCAGCGAGATTATTACAAAATTCGGCAAGAAGCCAGGCGACACAGGCTCTCCCGAAGTACAAGTTGCTTTGATGACAAAACGTCTTCAGCAACTCAATGAGCACTTCAAGTCTCACACTAAAGACCACCATTCCCGTCTTGGTCTTTTGAAACTCGTTGGCCAACGTAAACGCCTTCTCTCATACTTGAAGGGCAAAGACTCTAGCGCCTACAAGACTTTGATCGGCGAACTAGGCCTTCGTAAATAAATTTTACACATCCCAAAGCGTCTTTATCTCTCGCCAATATCTTGATAGTGTTGGCAGGAATAAAGACGTTTTTAATTTTGGCTGTTGCCAAACTCATTTTGGAGTAACCGCACGATGTCTGTCATCAAGGAAGCCATAGTCGGCGACAAGACCATCCGCTTTGAATTCAATAAATTTGCTAAGCAAGCAAATGGTTCTGTTATGGTCAGCTGCGGAGACACTCAAGTCCTTGTGACAGTGTGTGCTGCCGACGCACCGAAAGAAGGCCAAGACTTCTTTCCACTCAGCGTAGACTACATTGAAAAATATTATGCCGCCGGTCGTATACCCGGCGGTTTTGTTAAGCGCGAAGGAAGATTGAGCGAGCTCGAGACTCTCACTTCACGCCTTATCGACCGTCCTTTGCGTCCATGCTTCCCAGAAGGCTACCTGAACGATACACAAGTTATCGCTACAGTTATGTCCCTCGACCCACTTCATCATCCTTCGAGCCTCGCCCTGGCTGGTGCCAGCGTTGCTCTTATGATCAGTGATATCCCATTCAACGGTCCAGTTGCGTCCCTTCGCATCGGCCGCAAAGATGGCAAACTCATCATCGATCCACTACCAGGTGATGATTCCGATCTCGAACTCGTCGTTGCAGCTACTCCAGATGCAGTCTTGATGGTTGAAGCGGCTGCTAAATTCCTTTCTGAAGCTGAAATGATCGACGCGATCGCTTTTGCTCAGAAATCGATGAAGCCAATTCACGATCTTCAGCTCGAAATCCAAAAGGAAATCGGTAAAGCGAAGAAAGATCTCGTTCGCGATGCAAACGCAGACGCTCTTTATGCAAAAGCTCAAGGCGTTGCCGGCAGCCTCGTAAAAGACGCTCTCGTGATCAAAGAAAAA
>SEDW01000364.1 GCA_004193325.1 Pseudomonadota bacterium
ATCGCACCGGCTTTGAGGAGGCGATCGATGATCGTGTTCGAAGGTGTTTCGCGAACGTCGTCAGTCCCGGGCTTAAAGGTCAGACCCCAGACTGCAACGGTTTTGCCCTTGAGCGAGCCAAAGTGTTTTTCGATCTTGGCGAAGACGTATTCTCTCTGCCGATCGTTGGCCTGCGACACGCCGCTCAGTACGCTGAGTTCCACCCCGTGGGATTCTCCCGAACGAATCAGAGCAGCCACGTCTTTGGGAAAACACGAACCGCCGTAACCCGGGCCCGCATGCAGAAATTTTCTACCAATACGTGGGTCCGAACCCATAGCGATACGAACCTTGTCGACGTTAGCTCCGACTTTTTCACAGAGAATCGCCATCTCATTCATAAAACTAATACGGGTCGCGAGCATGGCGTTGGCCCCGTATTTACTGAGTTCTGACGAGCGACGGTCCATGATGAGGAGCTTGCCTGGATCATCGAGAATGAAAGGCGTGTACATGTCGACGAAGGTAGCGCTGACGCTGAGGTCATTCAATCCGACGATGATTCGGTCCGGACGCATGAAGTCACCAACTGCCGCACCTTCTTTAAGGAATTCCGGATTGGATGCAACGGTCACTCGAATCTTCGAGCCGCGGGTTTTCAATTCCTGCTCGATGACCTCGGCGACGAGGTCACAGGTTCCGACGGGAACGGTGGATTTGACGACGACAATGATCTCGCCCTCGATCTGCTGGCCGATCGAACGGGCCACGGCTTTGACATAAGTGAGATCAGCCGAACCATCCTCGCCCTCAGGAGTACCTACGGCGATGAATACGACCTTGGCTCCGGTCAGGGCGGATTTGAGATCGGTCGTGAAGTGGAGGCGTTCGTGGCTCTGGTTTCTACGCATCATGCCTTCGAGGTCGGGTTCAAAGATCGGGCAGATGCCTTCTTTGAGTTTGGCCACCTTTTCTGCGTTCAAATCCACGCAGCTGACGTCATGCCCGACTTCGGAGAGACATACACCGGTTACGAGACCCACATAGCCAGTACCCACGATCGCTAGACGCATGCTGAATTCCCCAGATCACTTCTCGTCCCGAACACGGCCTTAGCTACTTAATTGGACAGTGAGAAGTTAAGATTTTTGCCAAGTCCGGTTACTATGAACCAGCAAAAGCTAAGGAACAAGCCCAAAATAAGGCTTTGAAAAGCCCTTCAAATCAGGGATTCGACATTCAGAGCGCATATATTACCTAGCTGGATTGCACGGTTGCATTGAAGGTGATATTCTTGGACCATGACAAATGCCCAGATCACATCTTTGTGAGTGCATGACCAAACATGGCTGATGACAAGACCATAATTGCCGATCCCGGCTCCAGTATCTTTAATCCGCCTAAGAAGACGGCCGCCTGTCTCGTACAGTACAGCGGCACTAATCTTGGGAAGCGCTATGTATTGGACCATAACGAAATGACTGTAGGCCGCGCGCCGACGGTCGACATCGTTATCAACGAGCAAAGTGTGTCTCGATCGCACGCCCAATGTGTACAGCAGGGCGAAGAAGTCGTCATGGTCGACCTTGGTAGCTCCAATGGTACCTATGTGAACGACAAGAAGGTCGTCGGCCGTCAGACCCTTCGTGATGGCGACATCATCCGCTTGGGTAACATCGTTTTCAAATTCTTTGCCCAAGGCAACGTTGAGAACGTATTCCACGACAAAATCTACCGCATGGCGACAATCGATGTCGGAACGAACACCTTCAATAAGAAGTATCTTATTGAGTCGCTCGAGTCCGAGTTCAAGTTTGCCCGTGCTTATGCCCGTCCTTTGTCCCTCATTTACTTCGACTTGGACTTCTTCAAGAAGGTGAATGATACCTATGGACACAGCGTGGGTGACGGTATCCTTCGGGACACTGCCTCTCTCGTGAAATCCACCATTCGTAAAGACGATATCTTCTGTCGTTACGGTGGCGAGGAATTCGTCATTCTATTGCCTTCAACGGACGCAAAAACGGCTTACGAATTGGCCGAGCGGATCCGCAGTCTCTTCGAAAACCACAAGTTCGAAATCCAAGGCCACGTGATCAAGCAAACCGTCTCTTCAGGCGTGTCTCAGCTGATCCCGAAAATGCAGGGCCCGGATTCTCTACTTGAGGACGCAGACAAAAAGTTGTACCAATCAAAGACGGATGGCCGGAATCGGGTCACGATCTAATCGGGATCGCCATCGACAAGAGTCATCCGCTACCGCTAGTTCTTTAACGGAGTGGAGTCATCATCGTGTTTAAAAAGTTTCTGGTCGCGAGCTGTTTTCTGACGACAATGACTGGCTGTCTGAGCACGATCGATTCGACCAATCTGCAATCGACCACTCCGGTTCCTGAAGATCCCGCATATAACAAAATCTATCAGGAATCGTCGCAGAAGTTCGACTTCATCGACAAGTTCGAAACCAAATACAAAATCACGGTCTCCCAGCTGAACCCGGCGCTTCGCCAGGCGATTGCGGCCCGTCATGAGAAGGTCTTTCTCGAGCCTCAGCCTTTGCTGACTGAAGCGAGCCAGAAGACAGCCTTTTTCATCACGGTCTACACAGCGAACGGCAAACTTGCTGACCTCGCCGACGACCGTCTTTGGAGTGTTCAGCTCCGCACGGGTTCAAGCGTTCTGAAACCGAGTTCGATCAAAAGAATCGCTCCGAAAGAGCGTTGGTACGTGTTCTTTCCGGACATCAACACCTGGAGCACGGAGTACCTCGTACTCTTCGATCAAAACGCTCCTGTGAACCAGCCTGATGCTGTGACCGCCGTGAGCGAACTCATTCTCGCCTCGCCTGAAGGCAACATCACAACTCGCTGGTAATCCGGCCCATATCCAACCTATTCCGCAAAATATCTATAGAAGCGTTGCAGGACACAGTCTGCAACGCTCGTCAATCCATCCATTTCGACGAGTAAAATAATTTTTGGCTACTAATCTTGGATAAGCACAGAGCTTTTCCCAGGTCTTCTCCCATAGCGCCTAAGACCTAGAGGGACGTGCTTTTGACACGACTGGCCCAGGCTTTGATAAAATAAAAGAACAGACCAATATGTTCGATTTTTGCATCAAGGAGCTTTTATGCCACGTTACGATCGCGGTGATATCCTTATGGAACTAATCGAGTTGTGCCGTGAAATAAAGTCGGAGATCCTTCAGCAGCTCACCTACTATCGGGCGAGCGTCTACAAAACCGAGACTGCGGAACAAATCGAGATCAAAATCAAACAGCTTCAGGTACTCGCCGAACTCTGCGGCAATGAAGCGCTCTGCGATGCCTTTCGCGACTATGATGAAATGAAGAAGAACGGCCTGAAAAACATGGTTCCAGGTGAGTGTTTTCTAAGTCACCGGGTAGCCAATCTTTTCCAGTCGATTGAATTGATGTTTGAAGATATGCTTCAAGACATACATCTTGCCAACCAGGATGATAGACATCAACTCACCAAAAATGTCCTTAGAAACCGCAACCAACTCTTGTCGATCTGCCGTCAGGGCTCTCGCCAATGGCAGTTCTTTAGCGGTATATAAACTTCGCTGGAGGCCAGGATGAATATAATCGTTACGTCTATACTCGTCCTGATTTCTGCGCTTTTGCCGCTGCTTATGCCTCTGGCTCGTAATCTCGAGTACGAGTATGCGACGCTGGTCAGCTACCTCCTTCTTGCTCTTCCCCTACTCTTATATTTCGTTCCCCGCGCGACTGTTCCTACACCTCTAAAAGCTTTGTATCAGCTGCTTATCTCGTCAGTTCTGACATTCCTCCCCGCTTTCATCATGTTTCGCATTGGCAGTTGCCAATGTAGTGAAACCGATTTCCGCTTTTGGTGGATGGTTCAGATCTTTCCACACCTTCTCGTGAGTCATGCAGCTGCTTGGTTGATGCTGAAGGGACGTGAGAGGAAGACCAAATGGATCGTGCCCACTTATTTCGTCGTCATCATCGGCTTGTTTTTACAAATGGCCTGGGCGCTTTGGAGCATGCCGCAGAAGCGGATCACGCACATTCTCACAGGTTTTATTCACGGCGCGATCTATGACAA
>SEDW01000365.1 GCA_004193325.1 Pseudomonadota bacterium
GCGAAAATTAACGGGACCGTAAAAGAACGCGAGCTTCCCACAAATGCTGATACTTCTCCCGCAGCAACGGATACCACGCAGGAATCGGAATCTGTCACCTTACCGACAGCGATCACCGGAGCCTTGTTAACCTGTGCGACTATTGAATCGAATGACAAAGTTGAAGTCAAAGTTGCCTGTCGCTATGAAAACGCTAATAAAGTGCGTGTCCCTTTAAGTTCGATAGCATCCGCTCAAAAGTTTTCCTACGACGGTGTTCTACCAGCAGGTATCACTGTCAGTCTTCAAGCGGCCGATGCGAATTACGAAGTCTATTTTACTTTTAGCGGAGCAAACTTTGCGACGCTTGACGCCCTGGTGAAGAAAGTTCGATTCAATGTCGAACTCAAAGGTCTCAGCAACGGTGACCCCGATAAGACAATTGGTGGTAAGGGTAACGATATCGCTCAGCCTCCTGCCAAACGTTGGGTTCGTGATGCCAAGAGTGACAAGAACGGCAACGGCCTCTGCGATACCGGAGAAAGCTGTATCTTCGTCGGTAATGGGCTCATGTGGATTCGCGATGGTGGTACTCCACGCAATCATGTGAACGCCAGTCTGGTTTGTAATGATCTCATGGATACCTACGATGACTGGCAGCTGCCTGCGCTCAACAGTATGAAGATGGCCTACGAGAAAAATATTTGGGAACTCGCGGATCCGTCCCTTCTGAATCTGGTGGATAAGGATTACTACAGTAACCAGGGGCCCATCCCCTCCGAGGGCACAGCATCGAACGATATATTCAGCCTCAATCTTAAAACAGGTATTCAGAGCACTCTCAATTTCGCCACTGAGCTCCATTCATTCTGCGTGAGAAATGCCAACTGATGCGATACTGACTCTTCAAAAATGCTAATCGAAAAGGCCCTTCTGAGGGCCTTTTTTGCGTCTAAAAGCGTTCCCTAATCCTTATGGATAGGATAAAGAGGTTATGTACATCACGAAAAAATTTGAGAGTCTTAGGCAAAGGGTCACTTTTGGCTGCACCCATTGGAGGCGTAATGATGACAAGAATTCCTGGCGGACTGGCTAAAAGCGTTCTTAGTTTTGCGATAGTCTTCTGTTCCTTCGGTTTCGCGAACGCGGTATCCGGCGCAGAAAAAAAGACCTGTGCGCTCAGACCCATCCAGGCGAATTCGGAAGCAGCGGCTTATGGCAAGCTTGCGCCTGACTTCACACTCAAGACAGTTGATGGCAGTTTTTCGATGAAGGACGAGTGGAACGGCTGTGATGTCTATGTCTTCTTCAAGACATTCACCGTGCCGGCTGCAAATCCTCTGAAGGGTCTGAGTGATCTCACAAATACGATGTGGAAGTCAAAATTTGATTACCTCATCCAGTACAGTCCTCGGAATACTCACTACTTCTTCCTCTCACAAAATGCGGATCCTGCTCAGAGACTCGTCGATCAAGCGATCGTACTGGGTCATCTGAATGAAGCACTGGCGACACTCCCTGTCAGTGAACAAGTCTACTGGAAGTCGAGAATTCACATCGCTGATGATGACTTTTCAAGCGGATCCTCAGCTTGGTTAGCCAACATCGGTATTGAAAGCTTTGTTATCGATCGATCGCAGAAGATCAGAGCTTTAGGCGTGGGTGTGTATTCTCCATTACTGGCCGATGGCGATTTTTTGAAACTCGCAACGGAAGCGAGTTATTATCAATTCGAGAAAGACCGCGAGATTTCGCTCTCAGCGGCCAGGAACGTGACGGTGGTTCCTGCCTTCAAAGCGGAAGTGGTGCAGGCCGGTTGGGCGGCATTTGGAGGAAAGATCAATGAGGTGGAATTTCCTTCGGCAAATGACATGGCAAATTTCGATAAGATGGAACTTGATCTTGAGCTTAGCTGCGATCGAGCGGCTTGTGTCTATGCAGAAGGCAACTACTACTACGACCGTATCATCGAAGTCTATCTTTGCAGGGACGCGGAAGATCAGGACTGTGATATCGAACTGGGTCGCTGGATTACTCCCTTTGGCCTCGGTGGCCGTTGGGTTCATGACGTCAGTCCACTCCTTGCGCTCGTTAAAAATGGTGGGAAACAAAGACTGCGTTTTCATACAGTCGATCGCTATAACGTTAGCCTGAATGTTCGTTTGAGTCAGACATCCTCGACAGCACCGAAGCCTTTTGCTTACAAAGAACTCTTTCGTGGCGGCAAACTCAACCCGGCATTGAATCTTCGCGATCCGCTCACGTTTGAAATTCCCGAGGGTACGAAAAAGGTGGAACTCGTGACAACCACCAGTGGCCATGGCTGGGGACGGGATAACGAAAACTGCGCTGAGTTTTGTGTGACCGATCACGAATGGAAGATCAACGACACCGTGAGCTACGTGAACACACTGGAGACCGCTGGCGATACCTTCGCCTGCTTCCTCTCCACCGGCACCGGAGTCATTCCAAATCAGCCTGGGACTTGGTACTACGGCCGCGCCGGCTGGTGTCCAGGACTTGAAGTGCAGCCAAAGGTCTGGGACATCAGCGCGAATGTGAAGGCTGGCGAGCGGAATAAGATTCGGTATAAGGCTCTCTTTAAGGGCGGGGACTACGTGCCTACGGTAAATCCCGAAGGTGCGGCCACGGGATATGAAGCGGAAATCAATCTTCGCTCTTACCTTGTCTTCAGTAAATAGCACGCCAATAGATCTACATGATATTTGCAGTCCTATTACAAGTTGAGGCTTGTTTCTAAGGCAAAGACGAGATAATGATAATAGTTCTTATTATTATCTCATCTTCCTATGAAAATTAGGGGCCGCTTTATGTCAAGATTGCACAACCGCTTCATCCACTTGCCATTGCTTGGCTTCGCTCTCACTGCCGGCACACTCGCTCTCGCTCAGGATGCGGCAGAGGCGACTCCCCCAGCTACAGAAGCTCAGACTCTCGCACCCGTTGAAGTCCAGGCGACTCGCGAACAAACAAGTTCTGAGGCGAGTAAGTCTTACAAGATTCAAAAATCCAATTCAGCGACCAAGCTCGATATCGAAGAGATGGAAACGCCTCAAACGGTTAACGTCGTCACACGTCAACAGATCGAAGACTTCGGTCTCACCTCTGGTCGTTCCGTGTTGGCAGCTACACCAGGCGTAACAGTTCAGGCCCAGGAAACGGAGCGTACAAGCTACGGCTCACGCGGTACCGAAATCTCGAACTTTCAGACCGACGGTCTCGGTGTTCCTTTCGGGGACTACAACTATCAGAACGGTGACATTGATACCGCTATCTACGATCGAATCGAAGTATTGAAAGGGGCTAACGGCCTCACGTCTTCGCTCGGCGAGCCAGGCGCGACAGTCAACTTCATTCGAAAACGCCCGACCAAAGATTTTCAAACCTCACTCGGTTTGAGCTATGGCTCTTGGGAAACAAAAAGGCTCGAAGCGGATATCTCCGGAACTGTTACTCAGTCTCCCGGTATTCGTGCTCGTCTTGTCGGAGCTGCCCAGGAGGGCAATTCCTATCTCGATCATTATTCTTTGAACAAAAATATTTTCTCGGGAATCATCGAAGCGGATTTGAGCGACAGCACTTTGCTCACTGTCGGACACTTCGAGCAGCGTAGCAATCCCGAAGGCAACAACTGGGGTGCATTGCCGCTCCTCGACCAAAGTGGTAATCAGGTCAGCTACAGCCGTAGCTACAACCCGAACCCTGAGTGGGCGAAATGGGAAAAAACGACCAAGAACAGTTTTGCTGAACTGAGCCAAAAACTGGGTTCGGACTGGGCGCTCAAGGTCAGCTACAAGCATATCGATGATAAAGAAGACGCTGAGCTCGCCTATTACAGTGGAGCCGCGGATCAAGCAGGCGTGGGTATCTCGGTCTTCACAGGCAAATACGATACAATTCAAAAGCAAGATCTCGTCGACGCCAACGTCACAGGGAGCTATCCACTCTTCGGTCGTGAGCATGAGCTCGTGGTTGGAGCAAGTCTTCTTCGTTCCAAAGAAGCGTCACGTGCCGGTGAAGCTCAAGCCGCTACCGATGTGAACTGGAATGGTTGGGACGGTACTTACAACATCAGTCCCAACTACACAGCTTACACAAGCTACAGTACAATCTTCAGACCCCAGACCACCCTCGACACGACGGGCAAACTTGTTGATCCTGTCGATGGCGCGGCTTACGAATTGGGTCTTAAGAGCTCGTGGTTTGATGATCGTCTGAGCGCAACTTTTGCAACCTTCCAGACGCAACAAAAACACTATCCAATGCGCGCTTCGGATTCAGTCGGCATCATCAAACGCTACCTCGTGGGAGAGCTTCTCACTCAAGGTATCGAACTTGATCTGCAAGGTAAGATCGGTAACTCGACTGACATCGTTTTTGGTTACACTCAAGTGAGCATGCGAGACAACAAGTCCGGAGCCAAAACCAGAACCTACCTCCCTACGAGTCTTGTCAACCTCCTCGCGACTTATCAGATTCCAGCTCTTAAAGAGTTGAAAGTCGGTGCAAGCGCGAAATGGCAAAACAAAACGAAGCAGGACATTGAAAGCGCGGCCTACGTCGGCGGCGCTCCAATTCCCTATGCGGGAACGATTCGCCAAGGGGATTATGCATTGCTTGGGCTCATGGCTCATTACGATGTCTCGAAGAACCTGAGCGTCCAGGGGAATGCCGACAACGTTACGAATAAAAAGTATCTGAACAGCTTTCCAGATGGTCAGGGCTTCTACGGCGCTCCAGCCAACTACAGTGTTGGCGTCACACTCAGAAATTAGATCTTAACGTTAAAACGAGAGGCGGGAGCACATTGCTTCCGCCTCTTTGTCGTTTGGGATCAGTTGTAGATGATCGCCACTTCTTTCGTCTCATCCGAACCGTAGCCAAGGGGTTCGCTCAGAACCTCACGAAGGGTCTGAATACCTCCCTGAACCTTTTTGCAGGTGTACTGCTTCCGATAGCCGAGCTTTTCCCACTTGAAGGTTTTGCCGATAGCTAGGGTCTGTCGCTCGCGTTTGGAGTCAGAATCATCACCGTAAGGCTTCAGGAAAGGCACACCCTTTTTATCGATCCAGATCATGCACGTGGGTTCGGTGGAGCCTTCGTCGATCACCGGTCCTATCGACCCGCCCGAGGTTTCTCCCGGTTTCGGAAGAGTCGGCATGATGTAGAGGGGAAGCGTGCAGGTCTTATAATTCGAGACACAGCTCGATGCGCTTTGACGAATCGTATTGAGGGCGATTTTAATCGCATTGGCGGTTTGATTGAGCTTGGCGATATACGCGGCATCGTTTGGCAAATTGTTGTCTTCGGTGAGGAGGTAATTGACGTCGGCGAGCATATCACTCAAAACGAGATCGTCATTTGCGAGTTGATTCAAGAC
>SEDW01001387.1 GCA_004193325.1 Pseudomonadota bacterium
GCCTTTAACTGGATGCAGGATCGCCTCGAAGACTTTTATGTCTGGACTCTTCGCGGCGTGATTCGTGTGCCCTGGCTCGTGATCATCATCGCTATTCTTCTCTTCGTCGGGTCTCTGCTGCTCGTCAAGAAAGTCCCAAAAACCTTTCTGCCGCCGCAAGATTTTGGGGAATTTCTGGTCTCGATCGATCTGCCTCCCGGAACAAGTATCGATACGACCAGCGCTCGAGCTCTCAAGCTCGAGGAGATCATTCGCAGCTATCCCGAGGTCGATCACACTTCACTCACCGTCGGCAAAGAGGGTGAGATCGATTACGCAGAATTTTTTGTCCAGCTCGTGCCGCGCAAGAAGAGGAACGAGGACACCTCGCAGTTCAAGGATAAGCTGCGCAAACGAATCGCTGGTGAATTTGGGGATGCGCGGCCGATCGTCAAAGACATCGATATTATCGGCGGCAATTTAAGGCCCTTTATGGTCAACGTCCTCGGACAGGATTTTGGTGAACTCGAGAATTATGCAGGCCAGCTCTACAAAAAGCTCAAACAAAACCCTGCGCTCAAAGATGTCGACATCAGCTATAGCCCCGGTAAGCCTGAGGTTCAGATCTCGATCGATCAGAAAAAAGCCGAGCGCCTCGGAGTGATGGTGAACACAGTGGGCATGGAACTTCGCGGTCAGGTCGAAGGCGTCACCCCAATATTTTATCGGGAAAATGGCGAGGAATACGATGTTCGGGTTCGCATGAAAGATGATCAGAGAAATCTTGCGGCCAACTGGGACAAGATCTTTGTGCCGAACATGAACTTTTTTAACGTACGGATCATGAGCAATGACATTCAGCTGCCCGAAGGGATCAAATATATCTTTGTCGGCCAGGCGGAGAGTTATGCGGAAATGGTTCAGAATATGATCATAGCGCTCGCGCTGGCCGTTGTGTTCATCTACCTCGTTCTCTGCTCTCTCTATGAATCCTTCGTCACGCCGTTGACGATCATGCTTGTCTTGCCACTCGCCATCTGCGGAGCTTTTGCTGCACTCTATCTCACGAATAAATCGCTCGATCTCTTCTCCATGATTGGCTGTATCCTCCTGCTCGGCGTGGCGATCAAGAACTCGATTCTCCTCGT
>SEDW01000366.1 GCA_004193325.1 Pseudomonadota bacterium
TGCATAGACAATCTCCGTCTCCCACGGCTGAGCCATCGCAAATACCCCGGGGGACACTTCTATTATTCGAAGATCGTTCAAGGATTGGACCAGGATTGGCAAGCCTCGCGGATCCGCCCAAAGGCTTAGCGCAGCAACTGGGTCAGACCAAGTTATTCCTGGATGGGCAAGAGATTTCGTTGCGCTAAACAGAACATAAAAGATGACGACTGACAGCAGTCCATCTAGCAACAGAATCATTGGAAGCATTGCCAAGCGACTGCGCGTTGCTTTTCTAGCCAGCCATCTTGTTAGTGCTACCGACAGTATGTCGATGCAGATGGAAGCGAAGAGGAGAAGTCCCGCACTTTTCGCGATGGTCGGACGCAACACCGAACCAAATATCCAACTGCGGTATTGCGGATAAATGAAGCAGAAAATGGTTGTTATGGAAACGATCCAACACAGACTCAACAGAATGGATCTGAGGATCGATCTTATTCCAAACAGCTGATCACCGAAAAATCGGTCTGAAGCACTCCTGAAAAGTAGGAATGCGGAGCGCGCTGCGGGAAGCAGTTTTCGCTGAGTGACCGCGCGCCTAATGGCTTCAATGCCGCTTTCCTTACATATCTTCCCAAGATTCATCTTATCTTCTGAGGACCATTGAGCCTTGAGCTTTTGCAGATCCTGGTAGTTAATATCTTTCTTAGAAAGAACTTCGGCATGTGCATTTAAAGCGTCCATCAAAGATTTTGAATCGTCTTCTATGACCGTGACATCTTCCGATAGATTCTTAAGTTCCGAATCGAACCGTTCAAAAATTGCCTTCGAAACAGAAGCAGCTGATGCGTGTCGATCCAAGGCCGCATTCAGGGACGCAGAGGCAATTGCCAATGTTTCTTCTGTGGCCTTCCTTTCAGCTTCTGCCGCTTCAGCTTCACTGTCAGCTTGGTCGAGCTGTAGGGCGATGTCGCCGAACTTCGCGTTGGCCCCCGCTTGGAGTTCCGTGACCTTTGCCTGATAGAGCTTAGACCATTCCCCATACATAGCGGCTTTGTCACCTACAACGCCTTTGTTTTGTCCAAGAATCTCGGGGTCCTTGGATCGATCATAACAGCTATAGATTTCGTTCCCGAACATCCGGAGTTGCCACTTACAGCCTCGTTTTAGGCGCGAGCGAGCCCACCCTGATTTCCAGGTATCGTCATCGTCTTTATGTCTGTAGCTGCAAAAGTCATCGACAGAACTACGCTTCCAATCGATTTCTCCTGCCTTTGCACGCCTAGCGTCCTCGTCTGTTTCACAGAACATATAAGCATTATTTTTTTCTTCCAGAGGTGTTTGGTGCGTACCGTTACCCGAAATCTTGTCCATAACTTTGGTGTTTGCGTACCAAGCACCATTTAGGAGGTAGATACCTAGGCCCAAACAAATCTTTTTCATATGGTGTTCGCCTTCAGCGGAAGATTAAGAGTGCGTTTCGGAGATCATTGCATCGATGTCATTTTTGATGCGTTTTAGGTTCTCAAAAGCATCGACACTCGTCTTCTCGACCCTAGTCATTTCTTGACTAAGGGCGCCGCTGACCTTTTGGAGGTCGGATCTGATCTTTTCTAAGGCTTGGCCAAGAGAGTCAGCCGCTTGGGAAACTTCGTTCAAACATTGAACATTGCCATTGCTCAAACAGGGGCTAGAGCTAGGCAAAGCCGCCTCAAGGTCTTTGAGAAGGCAAGAGTTGCCTTTCAATCCGTCAAGGATCATTTGCAGCTCGGGCTCAACGAGATTGGGTTTTTGCTCACAGAATGCCTTTGAGCTCTCAATTTCAGGACAGACTTCCTCAGGCTTTTTACCAAGAGTTGAACTTACAGATCGGCATGAAAATACGCCCTCGACGAATTTTGTCTCGAGATCTTCTTTTAGCTTGCCAATAGTTGAGTATTTCTCCGGCAACTGCTGAGCTGATTGAAGCTTGTTAGCAGTTTCTTTCATCTTGCCGTAATGAAAAAGCTGCGCCTGCACTGAGTTTTTCAGAAGGTTTTCATCGACGTCGATTTCGTTGATAGTGACCTTAAATATACAGTTAGGTTCAGGTGCAAAATTTGCATCTGGGGTAAAGTCTAGAGAAGCGAGACCATCTTTTGGATTGAATGGTACGACGAGTAATTGTTCACTACCGTCAGTGTTCGAGGAGAGTTGAACCGCATTCGAATTAAGTGTGGATTTAACGCTAACTGAACCAGAACGAGCCGAACATTGGAATACATAACCCAATCGGTAGGAGATGGCTGTAAAGTTTGCGAGATCATGAAGATGGTTAGTATTTTTAAGACCGAGGGAGACTTTTTTAGTCTTGCAGTACCAACCCGATCCATCATTTTTTACTGCGCAGTCTTCGTTAGAATCGAAAACAGTGCCGATGCTTACTTCTTGTGACACAAGGTTCTGATCAGCGATCTTTTTGATATTAATTTTCTGGCTATCTTCAAGAAGAGATTCACGGGTGCTCATGAGTAACTGAAGATTCTTAATGATTATTGCTTCTTCAGCCGTATTTTTCGAAGCTACGAGCAGATCGAGTAAGGAAGAATATTTTTGACGAGCGTCAGGTATTGTGCCATCGGCAAGATCGTCACCAGTAGAGCATGCAAAGCCGAAGCGCCAACTCTCTGTTTTAAGAGCGGTCGCATCAGTCATCGAAGGAGCCGTTACCAGTTGAGAGCTGCCACACGAGCTACTTCGCTTATTAGTATTTGCGAATGTCTGTGGGTTATACAGCGGTTTGTTAGTATCTGTTTCGAATCCACCGCACTCATTCGCATTTTCTCCAAACTCTTTCTTATTGATAACGAAATGACATGAATAGTAGAGCTTCTTGGTCCATTTACGGCATTTTTTTGCGTTAGGGAATTTTTCCCTTTGTCTACATTCTTCGCCCTGATTTACGTGACCGATTGTGATACCGGCAATTCTCTCTTGAGCGTTAAAGCCTACTGTAGTTGATTGAGCATTGCAGATTGCTTGAACCTCAGGAGTATCCCACCCCGTATCGTTTCTACGAATCTCTACTATGGGCGTGTCCACTACTCTTGAAAAATGATCTCCATGAAAGCATGACTTCGGCTTTGTACCGTAGCCAGCAAGCGTAAGCGGAAGAGGTCGATTTTGATCTGGACCGTGATCAGGACTCTCACATGAATCGTATTCGTTGTACTTCCACGAGCCTTGGCAGACATTGCCACCCGCTGGCCACTGAGAAGTCTGAGCAAACGATACATTGGTTGTGACAAAGAGTAGGAGCAGTGAGAGAGCGCGTAGGCTGATCATTTTAAAATATCCTCGCAGGTTCTTATGCGCTTATTCAATGCAACCCATGTGCCGCGCTAATTTGCAATGTAAGTCGCTGAATAGTCTGAATATTTCTCCGGGAGGGTGTAACTAATTGTGACTAGGTGCCCAAATTTTTGACAGAAGTATGTTGGTTGGAGAAAGGGGGATAGAAAGGGAAATGAGCAACTTGCGCGAACACTAAACATTGGATGAGATCGACAGGTTGAAATAATCGGAACACAAATTTCGGTGCGAGCTGATCGAAATATTTTTTGAGATTTTAGGCTTAGAGTGCTGAGTATTTGCTGAAGCCGTTGTTGCGGATTTCACAGTACAAAATGATAGAGCTTCCAACTAGCTGCACCTCTCCCCAAATTTTAAACAAAAAAAAACCTCCTCGAAAACTCGAGAGGTATCTTTTTTTCCAGATCGGCCATGAACCGGAAAGTTAGTGGCGGAGAGTGAGGGATTCGAACCCTCGAACCAGTTACCCAGTTGCATCCTTAGCAAGGATGTGCATTCGGCCACTCTGCCAACTCTCCACTAAAACTTCTTAGCAACAAACGGAGGAAGAGGGATTCGAACCCCCGGAGGAGTCGCCCCCTCAACAGTTTTCAAGACTGCCGCATTAAACCGCTCTGCCATTCCTCCCCGAGCGCTAGGGGCTTTAATCCTCAGATCAAAGCTTGAACCGAGTTTTTATACTAGGCTCTCCCTAAGTGGCAAGTGCTTTTCATACTTTTTTTG
>SEDW01000367.1 GCA_004193325.1 Pseudomonadota bacterium
GCCTTTTTCAAGGCGTCCGGGTGATTCTTGAGCGTGCTGCGAATAGGAATCGCAGCGCGATCAATACGCGCGCCAACGGCTGACTGCCGGCAGATGGTACGAAGGTCTTTGCCGAGACCATCCGAGATGTCCATCATGCTGTTCAGGGTAAACTCATCCATCAATTGCTTCGCTTCATCGAGCCTTGGTCGAAAGCTCAGATGATGGCCCTCGATCGAATTGCCGAGAGGGCCTGTGACAAAGATCCGGTCACCGGCTTTGGCCGTCGAGCGGCGGATGCTTCCCTTGGGGTGAGCTTCGCCGAGGACCGTAACATTGACGACAAGCGGACCATTCCAGATATTGGTATCGCCACCAGCGATCGCCACATCAAATTCCCGGGCTAGTGCACTCATTCCCCTATAAAAGGGCAGGAGAAAGGCCTCATTCGCTAAATGCTTCGGCAGGGCTAAGGAGACAAATGCCGAAAGCGCGCGGCCACCCATAGCGGCAATGTCGCTGAGATTTACAGCAAGTGCCTTGTGCCCGATTCTCTCCGGACCAGCTGCATTGAGGAGAAAATGACTGCCGTCCATCAGCATATCCGCACAGATGAGACTCTCGCGAAGGGTCGCTTTGAGAATCGCCGCGTCGTCATCAATACCAAGGATCACGCTCTCGTTCGAGGGACATAATCTCTTCAGGCTTTCGATCAATTCAATTTCATTCATGGAACAGCGCCTCCAGATCATTCACGTCGAGAGCTTCATCCCGATCTATCAGCCCAACCTGAAAAGCGGCTTTGCCGATGATTGCTGCTGCGCTGAGGCCTTGATCCCGCCACTGACCGATCGATGTTGAGTGGTCGCGCTTCGAGAGCTTTTTGCTTTCATCCGCCCAGATCAGGGGATGGTGGAAGTAGAGAACTTTATCATCTCCACCGAGAATTCTTCTCAGCTCAATCTGTCTTGCCGTGGCCGAGAGAATGTCCTGACCTCGAATGATCAGATTGATGTCTTCATGAAAATCGTCGACTGCCACTGCGAAATTGTAGGTCCAGAATCCATCCCGATCCTTGAGCAGAAGGTCCCCGCACTGCTTTGCCGGATTTTGCTCTTGCACGCCGCTGATTCCGTCGACGAATATGATGCTTTCATCGGGCATAATGAGGCGAATATTGGGGCCGTGATCAAGGCTTCGGCAGTGACCGTCATAACATAGCTCGCCGGCATGTTGCGGCGAGCGGGCGAGGATTTCTTTGCGACTGCAATCGCAGCGGTAGGTCTGGGACAGAGAGAATCGCGCGTTCGTAGTCCTTTCGAACTCGCCCCTGATCGTGATCTTCCATCCGTAAAATGATTTCTGATCCAGCTCGCCTCGCGATTCCCCAAACATAGATTGCAGAGGCAACATGGCCTAGGTGCAGAAATCCTGTAGGACTTGGAGCGAAGCGAGTTCGCAAGCCTCTGGGAATGATGGGAATTTGTTTTGATGCGGGAGGCGGCTGCATGGATCTCCTTCAGTCGCTGAAGCGCTTCATTTTTCCAGACTTTACGCTTGAGGAGCAAGCTATTTTGCGTATGATAGGGATCTGTCCTTTGTAGCGCAGCTGGAGCCGAGACTATGCCGTTAAATGTCGATGTGATGGTTTTTGACTCCGGTGTTGGCGGCTTGAGTATACTCGAAGCGATTCGAGCGAGGCTCCCGGAGTTGAGTTACTGTTTTGTCGGCGACAATGCAGGGCTTCCCTATGGTAATAAGAGCGAAGACTGGCTGACTGATCGTGTCCCTCAAGTAATTGAAAAGGCACTGGAACAGGTTCAATGCAAGATTCTCGTCGTAGCCTGCAATACCGCGAGTACGATCGTCCTGCCTCCCTTGCGCGCGAAGTTTGCTTTTCCCGTCATCGGCGTCGTGCCTGCGATCAAACCGGCTGCTCTCCTCAGCCGAAAGAAAAAAATCGGGCTCCTCGCCACACCTGCGACTGTGAAGCGCGAATACACCGATTCCTTGATAACGGAGTTTGCGAAGGACTGTGAGGTGGTCAAACTTGGGAGTTCCCGCCTTGTGACTATCGCCGAAGAGAAGCTTCGGGGTTTGCCGGTTTCGATCGAGGAACTGACGGAAATTCTCCAGCCCTTTGTCGATGCGCAGCCTGATGTGGTTGTCCTCGGGTGCACACACTTTCCTTTGCTCAAAGGCGAATTCTCAAAGATTCTTACCGAGGTGGTATGGATTGATAGCGGAGAGGCGATTGCGAAAAGGGTTGAGCATTTTGCCATTGAAGCAAGTCCAGGATCGAAGAGCGGCGAAGGCCAATCTTACTTTACGGCGAATGATATTTCGGTCGAAAGTCTCGCCCGTTTCGGATTGACCAAAGTCCATTTTTTGAAAATTTGAGCCGTTGGCCCTCCGACTGTCCGAAAATTGTTCGGTCTAACTCAGCAAAATTCTTATGAAATAAAAGCCGTATTTATTTTTTAAAGATGCAGCCGACAGTATCTTCATGTGGATGATGAATCCCTTCGCATGAGGATTAGTGGAATGCGTCTTCAAGTAATATTTATGAGTCTCATCATGTCTTCGGCGGGTATCGCTGCCGAAGTCGATTCGGGCGTCCGCTCACGCATATTGGAAAATCGCCAATGCAAAGCCTGCCGAGCACCTGGCGCAAGCTTTGGTGACCTTGATCTGAGCTTTGTGTCCTTCGAAGCCGCTGACCTTCGCGGTGCGAATCTTCGAGGCAAAGATCTGACTCGCGTTGTATTCAAAGGCGCTGACCTGCGCGGTGCGGATCTCTCCGGCGCCAACCTCAGCGAATCCGATCTGACCGAAGCCAACTTTAGTGGAGCGATTCTGGTCGGTGCGAATCTTAAAGATGCTCAGCTTGCTGATGCAATCTTTGTGAAAGCCAATCTCACCCGGGCGAATCTTTCCGGCACTCAATTCAACGGAACCAAACTCAATGAAGCTATGTTCACTGGAGCCAAACTTGATGGTGCCAGCTTCTTTGGTGCGGATATGTCGAAGGTTCACCTCGAGGGCGCGGCCTTAAACGAAGTGGATTTTACCGGCTGTATTCTGCGCGGCGCTCACCTGGATGGTGCGTTGATGAAAGGCGTGACTCTCTCGGGAGTTGATCTGCAGGGAGCCTCGCTAGCTGGAGCGCAACTGCAAAAAGCCAATCTTAAAAATTCGAACCTGTCGCACGCGAATCTTCAGGGCGCTCAGCTTTCCATGGCTCAACTCTCGGGAGCCAAGTTTGATGCGGCTGATCTCAGTTATGCGATTGGGGTAAAAGCGGATGCAATGGGGGCAAGCTTTATCGGCGCGAATCTTTCCGATTCGAACTTCAAAGCGGCTAACCTCACCGAAACGCACTTCAAAGGTGCAAATCTTGAGCGCTCGCTCCTGAGTTCGTCGGTGATGTGTAAGACAGATATTCCTGAGCCATTCCGGAGAATGGGCCGCTGCGATGAAGCGACCTTTGTTACCGATGTGGATGATCTGTAAATCTAGAGATTTTCAAAGTTAGATGAGAGCCTGGCCATGTGCCAGGCTCTTTTTTATTTGGGGAATGCTGTGTTTAAAGGGATTTGCGGGGAGCAGCGCGCGGCGTCGCAAGGCGATTGACTGCGTGGACCTTGCCGTTGTTTACCGTGAAGAGGAAGTTCGGCCAATTGCCTTCATGGTCACCCTTGAAGTAAGTGCCGGCACCAAAGAAAGCTTTGTCCTCGGGTTCGAGGGCTTCGATCTTCTTGTAGAGAGCGTAACGGGGTGTTCTAGGGCCTTTGAGTGCATCGACAGCAGCAGCAACTGCGTGATTCACCACAAGCTCCAGATCGACGAGAGAGGCCTCAGAGCCTTCGATCATGTTCTCGTCACCAACGATGTCGGCTTTGATGCCATAGGGAAGTTTTTTATAGCTGCCGATGTAATCGACAAAAACAGCGCCGTTGAGATTTTCTTCGGCCTGATCGACCAGCTCCGGTGCTCGCCACTTGGGGATGCCGAGGAGAGGGATCTGTCGAACGCCATAGAAATGGAGGCTCTTCGCGATGTGGCGAACGTTTTTGAAATGGTCGATGATCACGATGGCATCGACATCGATCTGCGGCGGCAGCATGAGTCCTTTGGGATCGAAGGCAACGCCCTCTTCCTTGGACTTTTCCTTGAGTTCGTTGACGAGATCAAGAAGCTCCGGCTTCCTTGCATCGTCATTCAAATGGAAAAGACGTTTGAAGACCTGATCGATCGAACTGTAGTCGCCAGGATTGTAGGTGAGGGGACCCACAGTCTCGATCTTGCCATTCTGCAGGAGGGCTTCAGCAAAAGCTCCGTCACGCGTGGCTTGCGGCATCATCACAGCGATTCGCTTGTAGCCCTGGGATTCCGCGTGTTTTAAAAGGGCGAGAGCCATCTGCCGGTTGTCCGGACCAAGGCGGAACACGTAGCGGGAGCGCGGCGGCTCGAGTTTTTTGTTGAGGACGATCGCGGGTATGCGCAGCTTGTCAGCCCACTTGGCAAGCACGGGCGCTTCAGCCAGGGTCATGCCGCCGATGATGAGACTGATATGCTGAGTGAAGACCAGAGTCGCCAGCTGTTCCTGCATTTTTTGAATCTGGCCGCCCGTATCCATCCAGACGATGCCCTTCTCAGGGTCCATGCCTTTCGATGCAACATAGGCTTTGATGTGGGTCATCAAAGCTTTCTGAGTCGACATTGGCCAGCGACTGAAGGGGAGCATGATGGCAATCTTCTGCGAATGAAGACTCACGACTCGCTGAAAGAGTTCGACCGTATCCATCAGGGTGCAGCCGTCGCCCTCGAGTTTGAGGAACTGATGGGTCGGCAGTTGCTCGCGAAGCTTATAATTGGGCGGCAGAAAGCGACTCAACGCCTTATAGTGCTGCATGGAGTTTTCGTAGATTCGTTTGCAGTTGTCGGGCGAAGCCGAGGTTTCGCTCTGGGCGAAAGCCATGGGTGCGCACGCCAGACCCAGACCGAGGAGACTTTTCGTCAGAAAGTTCTTCATCTTCTTTACCAATCCAATGCATCACGATAGGAGCCGGTGTCACGAACGATGGTGAGAGTGGACTGCTGACGGC
>SEDW01000368.1 GCA_004193325.1 Pseudomonadota bacterium
TGACTACAGGATCGATGCCGTTCATCACGCCTTTGTTGTGAGTCGTTGCGCGATAGACATCGTGAGCTGCGAAGAGATAGGCGTTGACGATGCGATCGACAACTTCAGGGCCCGAAAATTCCTGATTGGATAGTGCCGCATGCGGAACTTTGCAGTGTGCCTTCGCCATTCGTTTGTCACAAAGATTAGTCAGGATACGTAGCCCCATTTCGCAGGGAATGAGTTCAGCAATGCGCTTACTCAACTTCTCGCAGATGGTGTTGATGAGGTTTGCACCCATGGCATCACGCGTATCAATGTCGACATAAATCACGAGGGACTGAATTGCATCGATAAAACGCCAGCGGATCTCTCGAACGCCACCGCCTCGAGCGAGCAATCGCTGCTGGCCGTCATGAGCGTGCGCAATGAGTTCGGCAGTGTGCTCGGTGAGGATACGGTCGTAATCCACATCTTCCGTAGGGTAGAGCTGAATCTGACCGGTGCCGACAGGCGGCGTGCTCGAGGTTGTAAAACCGCCACCGAGACGAGCGAGTTTTGCACCATGACTGGCTGCTGCAACAACGCTGGTTTCCTCAACTGCCATAGGCACGAGAACGTCATGGCCATTGATATGAAAATTGGTTGCGACACCAAGTGGCAAAGCCATCGTGCCGATCCCGTTCTCGATAAATACGTTTACGAGTTCCGCATTCAGAGTGGAGAAATCCCCGAAATTTTCGCTTTGTTTGGAATCGATCTGGGCCAAGCCCTGGATAATTTCCCGGCGCTGGCCAATTCCTAATTCGTAAAATCCCGGAAGGCGCGAGCTAAAGCGGTTAGCTGCGGAGTCTTTGCGCTGCGGAAAGTGTGTACTCGTATCGCCAGTCATATCTTTTCACTCATGTTGGGCACTTGGAGTCTTTACAGCGAGTCCAGAATGCCTCAATAAAGCGGTCAGTTCAAGCTTTCTTGAACAAAGCTTTTAGCCTTCCACCTAAGTGTTGGCAGCGCTAAATTTGTGGCTAATACCGGGAGGTAACATCGAAGTGAACCACGTTGAAAAGACTGAGGTGTACGCTGGGTTTCAGGGCTCTGTTCAGGTGCTGATCAGTGCTCAGGATCTGGGCGAAAGCTGTAGCTGTAAAGATATGAATTTATTTGGTAAAATTTCTAAAATGTCTGGCCTGCTTCCTGCAAATCTTAGGCTGAAATCTCTTTACTCTGTTGAGGATGACTATGCGAATTCCTTATTTTGCCCTTCTCCTCGCTTTAACTGCCTGTAAGCAATACGTTCCTCAAGGCGCGTCCTATGCCTCGAGCAAAGGTCAGGTGACTCTCGCCGGATCAGCCTGCAAAAACCAAAACGTCACTTATGTGACCCAAGAGCCATCGGCCCTCAGTTGGTCTTTCGCTCAAACCAAAGGTGACACCAATGAAAGTTCGACTGTAAGTTTCAAAACTCCAGCTCAAGGCGAAGTCGTCCTGAAAAAAGGTCTTTTGAACCAGGCCAGCGGCTTTAGTAATTTCGCAAGCACAGCCACGACCAGCGGCGATGCAGTGCTTGATCGCCTCGTTCAGGAAATCCTGCTGGGTTCGAGTACCGCTCAACCTTTCCGTATCCTGATCGAACAGATATCCGGAAGCGCCACGGCCGTCGCCAACGGTGCAAGTGTTGATATGAAAGCGACCGGGATGCTGGAAATTGCAGGCCGAAAAGCAGCCGTTTCGATGCCCGTTAAAATCTCCGAAAAAGACGGTGTTTTCAGTCTCGAAGGTAGTATCGCGCTCAATGCACGCGAGTCGAGACCTTCGATCAATGCCATGGATCTCGATGATAAGCTGAAGATATTGGAAGGGGCTTTGGCTTCGAAAATCGACAAGATGATCGAGTTGGATTTTAGTATCCAACTCAAAAATGCCTGCGTTGCCAACGTTCAGTGATGGCTTGGAATCAGTCTTTCGAAAGTTGATTGATAGGGCCGGCCTCGGACTATCTTGGATTTCAGGTCAGCCAGTGTTTTAGCTCCGCTCGCGAGCATCGTCAGTCTCAACCCGCGTTCAAAACCTTCTATCGCCTGCTCAACCGCTTCTTCATTCTGCAAAGCCGCTTTGAGAAGTGGTAATCCTATACCTGCAAACTGAGCCCCGAGTGCACAGGCTTTGGCTGCTGTCAGGCCGTCTCGAATTCCGCCGGTTGCAATCAAAGGAAAATCTTTCAGAGCTTCTCGCACGGCAACCAGACTATAGGCTGTGGGAATTCCCCAGTTTCTAAAGGTCAAACCCAGTTGGCTCACGATATCGGAAGAGCTGCGAAGACCTTCGATATGGGCCCACGATGTTCCGCCGGCGCCACCGATATCGATCGCTGCGATACCGCATTCGGCTAGCATTTTAGCTGAAGAGGGCGAGATGCCTGATCCCACTTCTTTAGCGATGACCGGTACATTGAGGGTTTTACAAATCATCTCAAGATTCTTCATAATCCCTGCGAGATTACGATCACCCTCGACCTGAATATGCTCCTGCACCACATTAAAATGAATGGCGAGAGCGTTCGCATCGATCATGTCGACAGCGCGGCGACAGCGATCGAGTGCATCTTTGTCAGCCAGCTGAGCAATACCGATGTTGCCGATGAGAAAGACATTGGGAGCCGTGTCCTTGACGCTAAAAATAGGCGCATACTCGGCATTATCCAGCGCGATTCGCTGCGAGCCAACGCCCATTGGAATCCCGAATTTTTGGGCGGCGAGTGCAAGGCGCCGATTGATTTCCATGCCCTTTTGAATTCCGCCGGTCATGCCCGTGATGAGGATAGGCAAGGCAAAGCGCTGGCCGAGGAAATCGACGCTGGTGTCGATCTCGGAATGATCAAAAAGCGGCAGCGCTTCGGGCAGAAAAGAAAGTTCCTGAAAACCGGTATATCGCCCTTCGGCCTCAACGTCCTGGGAACGACAGATCTCGATATGCTGATCCTTTCGGATCTGACCGAGAAGTTCTTGGAGGGTCTGTCTTTCCTCAGGGGAGATAATGAAATGAAAGGGATAAACCTCCGTTTCCAGACGACCTTTGAAATGAAAATTCTGGTCGTTTTGTAGGGAAACGGTAATATGAGTGAGGCGCGTGGAAAAGCTCTTGAGAGGGCTCTCCAGGATCAGACGATCGGGGGCGCAAGCGGTCACGAGACCGGCGTGTCCTTGTTCTGCAATCCAGGGTAAAGCTGGGCTAAGCTTGATGAATTCGGCCATCGCCAATATCCTCTCTTCCATGTCAGGCTATGGGTTTAACATGGGAAACAATTTAAAGGCCAGCCTTTTGGGCAAGCCGATCACCGGGAATGGAGAGTTTTCTATGAGATTTGTCGCAGCTGCCTTATTGACATGTATACTAATGCCGGCCGCCTATTCTCGTACCGTTCTAAAGACCGAGGTCGTTGAGGAACAGGATAAGAATGAGACGAAGACCTTTTGCTCAAAGGTAAACGAGCGCGATGCTGTTATTCAGTGTGAGAAATGGCTCGAAAAACAAACGAAATCCTTGGGCGAACGTCTCTTGACGAGCAACTGCAGCCAGGGCGATATGAGCTCCGACACAGGCTGCCTCTACAAAGCCGTCGGCGATGTAAAGTTTATGATGAAAAAATACCGTACGGAAACAGAGAGAGATTGATATGCAGCGCATTCTGATTGCTGGCGCAGGCTACCTCGGCCTTGCGCTCGCGGAGCGTTTGTCTCAAAAATATGAAGTTTTGCTTGCTCGACGAACGCCTTCCCAAAGCGGACCCCTTAAGACTTTCGCCTGCGATTTTTCCGACGGCGAGACTCTAAAGGATCTGCCGCCTGTTGATGCTGTGTACTACGCGGCCTCAGCCGATGACGGCAGCGATGCCGCTTACGAAAGAGTGTATTGGAAGGGTTTGAAAAATCTCGTGGATCAGGTCAAGACGCAGAGCCATCCGCCTCGGTTTTACCTAGCCTCGAGTACTTCGGCTTATGCCGCAAAGCATGGCGAAGAAGTCGATGAAACAAGTAGCGAACTTGAGCGGGAGAGCGCCAGCCGATTTATAGTCGC
>SEDW01000369.1 GCA_004193325.1 Pseudomonadota bacterium
TCTTCTGATGCATTGACTTTAACTGCACCCTCTCCCGAAAGTCGGAAATTGAGAGCCACGTGCCAGTCAATTTCAAAGGGGACCTTGACTCCACCTTTCAGAACCGTGCCGCGGATAGCAAAGACGTTGCCGAGAATCGCTTCGTCCTGAGCTGCTGTGAAGTTTCTTTTCATTTGAAACTCAACTCGGCGATAGGATCCATCGACCAACGAAATTTCAGGAAGATCGCCCTCGATTTTGCCGGCGATTGCATCAAAGACATAAGGGCCTGACCACTTGGTTGCGCGGTCTCTAACGCTTTCTTTCTTAATAGCTGCTTTTTCTTTCGCATCAAGTTTTGCAGCTTTTTCGGCAATTTTAGCGGCCCGATCAGCCTTGCGATCTTTTTCCGCTTGGCCGTCTTTGGCCTTAAGCGTCGCAGCGTCATCGCCGGATTCTTTCTCAAAGTCTTTTACGGAAGCTTTTTCTTCTTCCGATTCCATGGTCTCCAAGGTTTTTTCGTCAGCATTGAGATCTTTCAACGCTTTAACCCGGACCTTCGCCAGGTTGAATTTTGCGTAAGAAAGTTCAATCTCAGTTCCGATCGCGACGACCGAGGCGTCTTCATTAAGTCTTAGGCCCATCGAATTCAGGCTGGCAAAGTTTACATTCATCGTGCCCTTGGCGCCCGTAGAATCACTCGGAACTGTCTCGGCTACGAAAAATTCCGGGCTACTTTCTGATTTGCTGTCAGAACAAGAGACCGAGAAGCTAAGAACCGCCGCGTAAACCATTGCTGTTTTTCTATAGTTAAACATCTGACATTTCCTTTTTTGATTTGGAGCGGAATACTCTAATGCCCCATACACAAATCTTTTCGGTCCGGTTTGGTAAAAACTTTAATTTTATTTATCGAAATATAATAAGATCAATATGTTATGAAGATTATATTATACACAAAATTTGGCTCAAGATTGTGTACGCACTCCCGATAAGGATTACAGGGCGCTTCTCGCCTGGGAGAATAGAACGTGACAAAAACGGTCAATAGAGTGAAAGCAGCAGCAAAGGAAACGAAGCCGAGTTCATTTCTCGACTACCGTCTTTTTTTGAAAGCTGTTTACACCTATTGCAAGGAAGGTTCAGACGGCTATTCCTACCAAAAATTCGCAGACGATCTTGGCTTTAATGCAACCACTGTTATGCATCAGATCATCAGTGGCTACCGTCCCCTAAGTCTGAAGGCTGCCAAGCAGATAGTGGATTGTTTTGGGCTGGATTCTCTCGAAACAAAATATTTTCTTTCGCTCGTCGCATTCTGTAATGCTAAAAATACTCAAGTCCGAGACGAGCAGTTTCAAGTTCTTCAAGACCTCAAGCGTCAAACTCTGCCTGACGAACTGGATCGCAGCCACCTCGATTATTTTTCGCAGTGGTACCACCCGGTGATCTGGGAACTGGTCGGGACCAAAGGCTTTGTATCCGATCCCAATTGGATCGCGAAGAAAATCATTCCTAACCTCAAAGTGTCCGTAGTGGAGGAGAGTCTAGCTCTTCTGCAGAAGGTTGAACTCATCGCCTTTGATGCTGCGAGTCAGAGCTACCGTCAGACGAAAAACCGCGTGACCACCGGCCACCGAATCAAAGGTTTAGCACTCGTCAGTTATCATTCGAGTATGATCGATCATGGCAAGGGCGCTCTCACATCCATCAGTGGCAAAAGACGTGATGTCAGCGCTGTGACTGTGAGCGTGAACGAAAGTACTGCACAAAGAATCAGGGACATGATCCACGCATTTCAGCTGCAGATTCTCGACGAGGCGGAAAGGTCTCAAGACGGCGATCAAGTGTATCAAGTTAACATTCAGCTCTTCCCATTCACGGAGTAGTCGCCCTATGTTTAAGCTTTCACCGAAAAGTTTTGGCTTTATCCTGAGTCTGTCGCTCCTCGATGGATGTGGCGGCACATTGGGCGGAAATCCAGAAGTCGACGGCAGCGGTACAGGCTCGGATACCTCGCTGACTTTCTCAATCACTGATGCCCCTGTGGAAGATGCGAAGAACGTCTATATTACCGTTGAGAGCCTTTCGCTGCTGGATGGCAACGGAGCCTGGCTGAACATACCCTTAAAAACGACTACAGAAATCGACTTGCTTCATTACCAGGAGGGTTTGACCGCCCCCTTGGCTGCTCTCTCACAAGTTCCAACAGGCAGTTATAGCCAAACACGGCTGGTCTTGTCGGAATCTGCTCCACCACGTTTGGTGGATTTAGCCGGTGTGGAACATAGTTTGAAGGTACCAAGCGGAAGTGAAAGCGGTCTTAAAATTAATGTGCCAATATCTGTGGAATCCGGAGTGGCCAAGTCTATGGTCATTGATTTTGATCTGCGTAAATCGATTAAGCTGGCTGGCAACGGCAATAATGCAAACAGCAAATATATCTTAAAACCAGTCCTGCGCTTGATCGATCCGCTTGCCTCTGGATCTCTCTCCGGAACTGTCTCTAACGCTGATATTGTCTGTCTCTATGGGGCGGGTGTGACTCGAGACGCTTCCGACGATTGTGATAATGCAGTCGCCTCAGGCAAGGTGAAAAATTCCCTCATCAAGATAAGCTTCATTCCCGCGGGCATTTATACCTTACGCGTCTTCAAGGACGGCGTGATGCAACGAGACCTGACCGATATCAAGATCGAGGCCGGCGGCAGCAGTACTGAAATCAGCGAGTAAGGCGAGATCTTACGATTAAACATTAAGGGGAAGGAAAGGGTTTTTATCCTTTCCTTTTTTCGTATCGACGTGAAGGCGAAGGAAAAAGCCGATTGTTCTGTTCGCAAAGAAACTCCGGATTTATTGACGTCTGCAAGCCCTATAATCGCAATGGCAAATCAGGTAATCTCCATTTATCGTGCTCTCGCCCGAAGAGTTAAATAGGACATCAGAGTGGGTGTCGAAGCTTAACATTAGAGGTGAGTATGCAATCGACGATCAAGTTAGCTCCATTACTTTTTATTCTTGCAACATCGTGCGGGGAAACAACGGCTTTTAGAGAAACCGAATTGGGCCGTTTTGAAGTAACTTTGGGCGGCGAAAGTAATTCAAACTCTCCCTCCGCAGATGGCACTGTCTCCCTCGAATCGATAGGGAATGAACCTTCCTCTGAGGAGGGGGCCACTAGCGAGGCAAAAGCGGCGGCGAACTCAGCTGTGGTAAAGTCGGTCTTCGGCGAGGCTGATGAATCTGCTCTAAGCGCCGGAGCAGAAGATGGAGCAAAAGGAGAAGCCGGAGTTGCCAATGGAGGCAGTTACCAGGGTGCCGATGTGTCTGATCAACAAACGTTAGATCTTTGCAGCAAGCTCTTTCGGGGAAAAGCTAAAAATATTCGACTCGTTCGCGCTTCGGATGCTTCCTCCAGTCTACGAACAGGTGCCAATACTGTGCTTGCAGTTCGCCTTTCCGGCAATCAAAGCCAATTAAAGCTCAATATCGGCGGCACGGAGAAGCTCGCAGGTCTTTGTATTGTGGCAACGGGAAATCAGCCGCAGAGCGACATTTCGAGTTCCGCAGACATTGGACAAATCGTTTACGTCGCTCGCGGTAATAAATCCCAAGCTCATTTCGCTTTCACTTCGGCTCGACTTGATTCTGCCTTTGTGGATCTGAGAGGACATGCTCACCGCGTTAGCTTTAAAGGTATCGGTCCTGAGACTTGTGACACAATTGATCCCGATCAATCCCAGACTTCAATCCAATGTGAATAAGGTTCTCCGCCTCTGCAATTGATCCCCTAATAAAGGGCTCTCGTCCGAACGTCTGGCAAATCTCATGCCTGCCTTCGAACCTGAGCCTTACAAAATTACACTTGGCAGCCGTTGAGTCGAGAGCCTATGATCAAGCTCAATTCTTTGGAGGCGAGCCGATGGCTTTCTGGCACAAATTCGCGACAAACCCCGATGTCCTCCGCTCCGCAATGAATCTCTGGCCACCTTTCGTCGGAGCCGGCATAGTCGTCGACGATATTTCACCGGATTTCCGCCACATCCGCATCCTCCTCAAAGACCGGA
>SEDW01000370.1 GCA_004193325.1 Pseudomonadota bacterium
GGAGCAAAGGGAGATGATTGCCGTAAGCTGCTTGGATTTGGCGATTCGGTCAGAAGCAAAGCTGCAAGGGAATGTATCACGGATGAATATGTGCCTTTGGTGGCTACGATGAAAAAGAGAATTAACGAGAAGAAGGCGAGACCTCACGTAGAAATATTGGAAGACCCTGAGCTAGGAAAACACTTCTACACGGCAAATGACATTGTGTTCAAGGAAGCTGAACGGGCCCTGGATTCAAAAAAAGTCGGCGCAGGAGTTCAAGCTTTAGAAAATCCAAACCTGGGTGGTCAGGTTTTGAATACAGTCTGCAGTGAACGAGCCGCTCTATGCGTAACTGAAGGTTCTCAAACGTTGACGAGTCCAATCTATAAGAAAAGCAATCGTGATATTAAGGTTGGTCCAGTCGTTGGAGCGGTTGGTGAAATCAAAGGCAGGAGGCTGCAGGAAATAGCTGAAATCAAAGGTTATCGAGAATTGCTCGAAGGATGCATTTCTAAAAAGAAATTTAAACAATGATCACCGGCTAATCGAAACCACTAAACTTATAATAAAAAAGGCACCCACTTGCAGCGAGTGCCTTTCCTCAAGATCTGTCTTAGCTGATTTAAAGCTCAAACCATAACGTCAGTGATCACCGTCAGAATTAAACTTACCAAGATATAGCTGCTCGCCGAGTGGAGTAGGATTGCCATCAAAACCAATGGTAGAGGTACCGAACACGATTAAATCACCGTTACTGTCTCCAAATGCATCAATAGCTGAGCTTTCACCATTTGGATCTGCAAGCAACTTTGTCCATTGCCGTGTGCCGGAATCTGAATATTTGATGATGCAAGCGCTCGTATTACCGTAGGCCAACTGCCCATCGATATCACCCCACACCTCGCCCACCATATATATACTTCCATCAATACCGCTTGAGATACCTCGCATCCATCCGCCATCGATATTTCCGCTTTGCTTGAGCCACACGAAGCTTCCGCTTTCTGAGATTTTTCCGATGAAATAATCGTCTCCGCCCACCGGTGTTTCTCCAGGAATAGTCCCATAAACAGCTCCTGCGATACTTACCCCTCCAGAAGGTAAGGCGGCAATACCGCTAGGTAGAACTTGGTCATTTCCCCCGGCTCCTCCGAACTGATTGATCCAGCTTACTGTCCCACTCGCAGAAAGTTTTGCGACAAAGCCATCTTCGTTACCATGCAAGGTATTTCCTGGCAAAGCACCCATCGTACTTCCGACCATGTGAGGAGCTCCAGCAATATCGAAAGTCACTCCCTCCATATAAGTGTTTCTAGTCGCGGCACCTATGCGTCGCGTCCACTGAATGGTACCTGCAGTGTCGTATTGCACCGCAACTGCATCGAACGATCCGATTGCTCCTTGACCGTTTACGGTCGTGTTATTGGTCCAAATTCCAACCATAATTTTATCGCTTGGACTGATAGCAATTGCCCTGATCTCGTATTGTTTATTGCCCTCTCCTCGAACATCGACCCATTCAACCGACTGATCAGGACGGAATTTTATGATGTATCCTGTTCCGGCTTGACTAGGAATTGGGGTGGTCGAAGAAGCATGAGGAATTTCAAGATCTTGAGTGATTGTTCCCGCTACATAAATGTTTTTTTGCGAATCTACGGCTATATGAGGTGAATCACATCCGCCGACAGACCCATAAGATTGCAGCCAAAGTTTCTCTCTCTCAGGTGAATACTTCGCGACAAAGCAATCCGCTGAGTTTGTTGGAGAAATCTTGACTGTAGAGTTTAATTGTTGAGTCGACATCCCAGTAACATACAGATTTCCTTCTGAGTCAGTCACCGAAGAAGTGATGAAAGATTCACCACTCGTAGTGTCGAATTGAAGAATATTCCAAGTTGTCCGTGCTGAAATTTCAGCTGTGGAATTTATTGATCCATTAGAGTTTTTTGCAATCACTTGATAGTAATACGTCCGCCCAACTTGCAGTCGTTTGTCCTCAAAATTAGTAGATGTTACGTTTGATGCTACGGTTGTGGGATATGTACCTGAGCTCGTTCCTCGCATGACGGTGTATGCAGCTGCGTTCAAAGAAGATGCCCAGACTAGCGAAACTTTTTGCGCTCCGCCTGTAGCCGAAGTAATTGAAAAAGCACCAGGCAGCGGACCGGTAGGTGCTGATTGAGTTTGTGCTTCGCTAGAAAGGGCACTTTCAACACCTGCTGTGACGGCAGTTACAGCGTAATAGTAAGGACTTCCCGATAACAATCCCTTATGTGAATAGGGCGAACTTACTGACTTTATTCGGTTGCTATTCGACCGGACTGGGCTAGTCGTCGACCAGTAGAGATTATAGCTCTGCGCTCCCGAGACAAGATTCCAGGTAACACTGTTTGTCGAACCTGCATTACTTGCTGCGAGACCTGTAGGGGTTTGAGGCGCTAAGTTTGTGCCGCCAATGTTAGTAATGGCGATCGATGCAGGAATATTTAGCTCAACGCCATTCGATACTGGGTAAACCCAAAATCTTGTAGCGCCGGCAGGTTGGGCTGTACCAGTCGGCAGAGTGAGCGAAAGAGGCGATTTCGTAGCCGAAACATTTCCAGCGAGAAGAGTCTTGGATGAAGCCTTATCCTCAGCTCCGAAATAGACGTTGTAGGATGCAACGCCTGTGGCAAGCAATGGCGCCGAAATTACAACGTCTCCGGCCAAAGCCGCGCTTGAATCCGTATCCGAAAATGCGAGGGCAAGTGGAGCGAATACAGCATTCGCATAAGCTGCAGGCTCGGGGAGACTTGCCGTGTCTATGAAATTCGCATTGAACACTTTAGATATTGCAGAGGAGCTATCACTGAGTGCTGCTGCAACCTGCGATGTAAGTGTGATGAGTGTGGAGGTAAAACCTTCTGCGAGTTTTTCTGAGGCCAAGACTTTTTGAGCGTCAGTGCCTTCCGTTGTCGCTGCGGCTAGTAGTTTTTCTGCCACCACCTTTTGAAAGGTTGAGTCCGTTAAGATCTGGTAGTTAACTCCGGCTAATATTGCAGAAACATAGGAATCCAGATCATGGCTAGTACCCGAGTCCACGCCGGCCTCGACGGTCTGCTGCTTGGTTTTGAACAAAGCTACCAGCTCCGAGTAAGACCCGAGCGCAGGTGAAGTCCCGACATTGGCAACTGAGCCTTGAAGAAATTTATAGGCGAGAGATGACGCTAGCGAGAGGTCGACATTGTTCGCCGAAGCCGCAGTCCCGGCTTTAATCTCGCTTCTAAGTGCGTCGAGTGATGACGCTGGCGTGGCTAGGACGAGTGAAGCTGACGGCTGCTTAAGTTCGAAGCGTAGGGCATAACCGTTTGCCCGAGGTTGGACATCAACGGGCAGTCGTAGGACGGCTTGAAAGCTGGTGTGGGCACCTGTTAAGGTCACGGGTAGATTAGTGACAGGCGTTCCGTTAGTCATACCTATATCAACTTGTTTATCAGCTGCATCGAGAGCATAAGCATTCAGTACAAAATTTTTGCCTGAAAGATCTATCCCACCATTAGTATTGGCATCCGCGGTGAAATCAATATTCACGAGAACAAGAACATCTTTGGTATCGGGAAATTTATAGAGTTCGTTGACGCTGCCCTTTTTACCGCAACTGATCAAACAAAGCGTAAATGCAAAAAAGGCAAGGAGCCGTTTAATATTTCTCATTTGAGTCTCCAGCGAAGTGTGATGTCTGCAGCATAGAGTTTTTCGGAAAAGTGCCCGCCTACGTTGTAAAAGGTCAATTCCGGGGCCAGGATAAGTTGTTCGGCTAAGTAGATATCGAGACCAAGAGCGGCGAGGCCAGCACCATCACTTTTTCCGCCAGTGTGTTTGATCGCCGAAGCTTTCTGAACAATGGATCCATCCCATTTGAATGCTCCAGCGCCCAAACCGACAAACGGACGAACGATATCTCCACCGAAGACATAATCGAGTCGAGCCGTGTAAGACGAAATATGCAGCGGGCCATCTAGAGCAGATTCTTTGGCTTTGAGAGTGGCATTACCATGGTAGAGGCATTACCATGGTAGAGAATTGTTCCTCGGACCTCCCGACCCTGTTCGGCCCAGAAAGCTTTCCCCACACCAAGCCCCCAGCTCGCACTGGTCTTAGCGTGCTTAGAAAGTTCTCCCCCCGGAATGAGCGCACCAGCGGCTACGACGAGATCGATAGTTCCTAGGGACGACTCAGACTTGGGGGATTCTTCGACCTTGGCTACAGGCTTAGATTCCACAACTGGAGCGGGTTCTACTGGTGCCACGACCGGAGGCTGCTCCACTTCGACCGGTTTTTCAATCACAGCAGCTTCAGCAGCAATGGCTTTGTTTTCCGTCCATTTAACAACAACGGCTCGATCATCAGCGCTGGCCTTGCCTTTGCCAGGGTTGCTTGATTGTGCAACAGCCTTCGTATCAACTCGATAAGGAGGCAATCCATTATCAACTAACAATTTGAACACGCTCAGAGCTCTAAGTTCGGCTAAGGCGCGATTGTAATTTGCGTTACCAACGCTATCGGTGCGTCCTTCTAGAACCACAGCATCACGATTGCCTTTGCCGAAACCGCTCAAAAACTTAGCGAGCTCATCATTGCTGGAGAACTTCGGTACTGCCGAGGCGGAGTCGAATAATATTTTGAAAGAATTTTCGTTTTGATCACTTTCGCTAGCGGCGGGCAATTGAGCGATCGGACTATCGATACCTTCTTTAGCAAAGATGCTTACGTTATTAGACTTCGATGAAGCAGTCGAGATAGAAATTCTTGATGGCTTGACGCCACTTTTCAAGATGGTCTGGTAGACCCTTAAGGTTCTATTTTTCTCCGTAATATACTCAAGCGAGGACGTCTTCAGATTCGCAGATCGATCAGAAATCTCAAATCCGATTTTCTCGTCAGCCTTATGCGATTCAATAAAATCGATAAGACTCGACTCCGATGTCATCTCGTAGCTTTTGGGTGAAAAGGGAATTCCCACTTCATTGTCTGCCGCATACAAGTGAGATTGAAGACCAAGTGTCAAACTGAAGAAGACTAGACTTCCCAGACAAACGAGCTTTCTATTCACAGGAAACCTCCAAATCTAAATTAACTATCACTTGCCATCCTTCGCTTAAAGAATGTTGCTACTCAAAACACCTAACCCGAAATAGCGATCCCAAAATGGATAATCTGAATTTCAGGCGTTTTCTTAAGGCTCCGATCGATCCATGCAATCAGCTGAGGGGCGGGACTTACGAGGCGGTATAAAAAAATCGTTACATGACAAAGGTTGGTAGGCACACGTATACGAGAGTGATAATCTCTTCGAAATTAACTTACTTATATGCATAGAGAATGCTCCTTCGAGCCCAACTTGATGGCGACTAGCAATCAAAGAGATCTATTTGGATCCCGGGTTTTGAGCCGTGCGTCTAAAATAGCAAATCCTGGAAGGATGAAGATTTGAAAGACGGGACAATCAATATCAAAATCGGGCCAATTGCTGACCAATCAAACTTGAGTTTAGACGATGAGATCTTCGTGAAATCGAAACCGTTCACACCGCAAAGCCCATCAGCTCATGACCTCGCGGGGCTTCAGACGATACCGTTGCCAGGCAATGGAGAATTCGAAGGACGTAAAGCTGTATTCGAGAGCAACTGTGCGTTGCCGCCAATTCACTATCATAATCAAAACATATTAGTGCAAGTATACTCCGGAAAATTGTTTCTCCATTCGGGCGATCATGTCACTCCACTTGGCCCAGGTGATTTTTTCTTCACGCCTGCTTACTGCCCTCACAAAGAAGTCTATGTCGGATTAAAGACGACAGTAGGACTCTTAAAAATTCCCGACTCGATTTATCCCAATAGACCAACGAGTCCCACCGCCCTCACCGTCTCGCCCGTGTTGAAGGCACTTTACGACGAAATTATTCAGTGGAGCGAAGTTGGGGAACACTGTACGACCCAGCAGCAAAAATTTATCGAACTGTTCACCGATCTGCTCTCGAGTGCCAAAGCCGTTCAGCGCTTTGATGTCGGCATTCCACAGACGGGACCACTCTTGGATGTGGCGATGCAGCTGATCGCCGAGCCCAATAATGGAAATAATTTAGATGAATGGGCAGCACGAGCGAAAATGTCTCGCCGTACTTTCAGTCGAGCCTTTCGGGATGCAACAGGTGATTCGTTTCTACAATGGCGTTTACGATTAAAAATTGCCATCTCGATGAAACGACTGGCGTGTGGCGAAGACGTTAAGAGTATCAGTTACGATCTAGGCTTTCGTCATGCTAGCCACTTTTCGAGCGAGTTCAAATCCCAGACGGGTATGTGCCCGAGGCAGTTCGCGGCAGATCCTCATGTTTGGAATGTATCGTTGGACCTTCCCGCGACTTACCAAGGTCCGCTAGATGCGGTTAGAGGAGAGGACATCTATTCTTCGATTTGAGGATTGTCTTTCTTTCACCATGAAAAACCGTTCTCCAAACAACCTTTCGTTCTCAAAAACCAAGCGTTGACATACCCCACCTCCAGCCTTAAAAAGCTTCGAAAGTCACGCCACGCGTGACTCACCCGAGGGAAACAATCCGTTTCTAACCATAAAGAAGTGCGAACGCAGTCCAAAGACTTAGTCTTAAATCCGCCAACCTTCAGCGCCCTCATTTAGCTCTGAAGATTAGTAAGGAACACCTTCCCATTTGGAAAACCATGGGCAGGATGATTGCGGGAAAATTTCGCATTGATTCAACCGAAACCATCACAGGCATCAGAGCCCCAATTGAAAGAGGACCAAACAATGAAACTGCTCCAGCACCTACTCCCAAGAAAAGGCACCCCTGCCCTCGTAGCCCTCACAGGCATTCTAAGCAGCACCGCCCAAGCCATGCCCTACTACAAAACCGACGACGCCCTCAAATCCATGAACGCTTCCGCCATCGCGAGCGATCCCGTTCTCAGCGGCTCCGCATCGCCCGCAAAGGCCCCGTCTCCGGCTACTTCGACTTCAGCTACGGAAATTACATCAGACACCAGTCCATCATCATGGAGATGGCTCAGGCTATCGAGAAGATCGAGTCGACCAAGTCTCAGCATTCTGCCGAGGTCCAGGAATTCGAAACCGCACAAGCCGAATACCAGCTCGCCCTCGACTCCCAAACAGAAGCCAAGACCCAGCTCGACAGCTACAGCCTAAGACTCCGTTCCCTCACCGACAGCGTAGCCCTGATCAGCACACCCGAAGGAATCGCCATCCTCAAAGATCAGATCGCTGCCGTTCAAGCTGAGTTCAACGAACAACGCCCAATCCTCGCCAAAGAAATTGCCGAGAGCAACGTCAAGGTCAATAAGGCCCGCACCCGACTCGCCGCAGCAACAGGAGCCTATAATGCGGTTATCCCTGACGAAACGAAGTTGATGAACCGCATCACTCTCTTGAGCAACCTCTTCGATACGCTTCAAGATTCTTCCAAAAGAGTCTTCACCGATAACAACATCCTACTCACCACACTCGAGACCACCGGAGTCGGCGTAGCCAGCGCAAGCTTCACCATCTGGGGTGATGAAGAAGCACGCTTCCGCAACATCCTTTCGCAAACAAACCCGGACTATCAGGTCTCGCGTTTGCCGATCTACGACATCCGCCTCAACCCTGTGCAATCCAACTCCACACCATCGACTCTCGCGAGCACTGAGACAAGAATCGGTTCGACATTGAACAACAGCAATGCGCTCGCTTTCGTCAACAACGCCACGCCCCCACTCGCGAATACGACGAGCCCAGACCTTGCGATCTTTGAATCAGCTAACAAACCCGTCGTCCCGCAAACCTCCGTCCTAACAGGATCAGGTACAGGCACCTACCAGACCCTCGTCACGAGAGGCTCCTACTGCACAGGCAACAGCGCTCGCCATTACCGCAGCGTGACCCCAGAGAACCCGCTTGCCGGAGACCCATCAATCACGTTGATGAAGGTCGGCA
>SEDW01000371.1 GCA_004193325.1 Pseudomonadota bacterium
ATTTTTATCTGATTCTCGAGGGCAGCACGAACGGTGCCCTACCCTTTCGTCATAGACGAGGCTTTGGATGAAGATTGCTCTTACAACTGAACTCCTCATCTCAGCCTATGCCAATGGCTACTTTCCCATGCCTCATCCTGAGACTGAGGAAATCTGTTGGTTCCATCCCGATCCTCGCGCCATCATTCCACTCGACAATTTTCATGTATCGAGGACTTTGCTTCGTACGATGAAGCGGAAAAATTTTCGCGTGTCGGTTGATGAGGATTTCGAAGGGGTGATCGACGCCTGCGCGGATCGAAAGGAAACCTGGATTAACGAAGAGATCCGGGCGGCTTTTGTTTCCCTCTATCGCGAGGGACATTGTCACTCGGTCGAAGTCTGGGAGGACGATCGTCTGGTCGGGGGGACTTATGGTATCGCGATACGTGGGGCCTTCTTTGCTGAATCCATGTTTCACAGAGAGACCGATGCATCCAAAGTGGCGCTCCTCGGCCTTGTGAATCATATGAAGTCTCGGGGCATGACACTTTTGGAAGTCCAGTTTCTTACACCTCATCTCGCGAGTCTCGGGGCAGTCGAAATATCTTCCGATGATTACATGGAACGCCTGCGTACAGCGCTAAAGAGGATCGTTAGCTTCAAAGAACGCAAGCTAATCCAATCTTTCTGACGTAAGGTAGGTCGTGGAAGCAATTTTTTTTGATCCAAGTCGAAGTAGAGATTAAGTATTGCAGGTCGAAAAGGCCGGTACAATTTCTGAGCTAAAAAAACGCCAACACTACGAAAAGCCTTCCATCAAAAGCAAAAAGAAGCAGGCAGCTGCTCGTAAGCGTTTGATGAAGCAGATGAGAAAGCTCGGCCTCGCTTAATCAGTGAGCTCTCGCATCCTACTCAAGGTTCATAGAACTGAACTCGTCGAGAAGAACTCTCGATTTATAGGGATTGGCTGTATAAGTCAGTCCCTAATTGAGTTTAAGCATCACAAGGAAGCTCTTGAGAAGGAATTCTCTGACGCCAATCACCTGACCTTCGCCTACCGTATTCTCGATTCCGATTCTCAATCCCTTTCCATGCAGACTCGATTCTCCGATGATGGCGAGCCCTCGGGCACCGCCGGCAAACCTATCCTTATGCATCTCGAAGGCAATGACCTCATCAACGTCACGCTCTTTGTCGTCCGTTATTTCGGAGGCATCAAGCTCGGCGCAGGTGGCCTCGTCAAAGCCTACGGCAATACCGCGAGACAGCTCATTCAGGAAGCCGAATGGGGGCCCTTCGTCGTTTATCGCGAGCAGTGGCTGTCCATTCCCTACTCCGAGCAGAACCGGATGGAATATCTGACGAAGAAATACCGGGTCGAAATTATCGATCGGCAATTCTCGGAACATGTCTTGTTTTTGGTGAAGCTATCAACTGATGATTGGCAGGCGTTTTCTGAAGCGATGCCGACGAGTTGGACGCTTGTTAAAAGCCTTTAGATCAGGCCTTTTTCTTCTTTTGCTTTTTCTTCACAGACAGTTTCTTCTCGTCTTCATCAAACCACGGCAGAGGCAGTGCATACTGCGTGATCTTCGACGGACTCTTCGCCTGCAGTTCAAGCGTTGACATCAAAAGTGCCGGCGCTACAGTCGACACCGGAATCGTTCCCGACTCCGCACCACAAAAGCCATTGTCCACTTCCGATTCCTTCGACACGGCAACGATGTGCGAGAGGCTGCTCAAAGGCGTTCCGACAAAATCCACGCCCTTAACATATCGCTCTTTGCCATTGGGATAGACCTTCACCGCACGGGTGATCTGGCCCATGAAGGCTTGAAAGTTATAGGCGTCCGTTTCCGTCTCACCACCCTCGACATCGAGGAGAATGATACCGAAGGGCACCTTTTGCTTTTTGATCTCTTCGATCAGCTTTTGTTTCATGTCAGCCCAAGTCAACTGACTATGACTTTCGACGATGAGATTCGCCATACGGCTCACCGGCCGCTCATCAAGCTGATTCCTCGCGTGACCGTTGCTCTGATGGCCCTGCTTCTTCAGAGGACTGCGGGTCGTGAGAAAACCCTTCAGAACGCCCTTATCGACGAGCAGAGCACGTCGAGCGGGAGTGCCTTCATCATCGTAGGGATAATGAGCGAGAAGCGTCTGACCCGCATATTGCCGAACACCCGGATCATCGATGATCGTCAGGTCTTCGTGCATGATCTTTTGGTTGAGCTTGTCTTTAAAAGTTCGGCCTTCACTCTCGGAGAGAAGGCGACTGCCCTCGAGCCGGTGACCCACGACCTCGTGGATAAAGAGCCCTGCGGCCTTCGCAGACAATAACACAGGTCCGGCAAAGGACGTCATCGTCTCGCCAACTTCGACGAGGCGATACTGTTCGATGCGTTCTTTTATTTCTTTGATGAAGTCTTCAACCGTCGGCAGCTCTTTGATATCCGCGACGTGATGCACGACCGAGTAGTCCTGATCGAGCTTTTTCGTGTGATACCAAAAGTAGGAATGAAGCGAGAATACCGGCTCCTGCCAGACCCGGGTCACACCTTCGGAACTCGTGAAGATCTTGGTCGTATGTTCGATCGTCAGCTCCACGTAGGAGTTTTTGATCTCTGAATATTTTTTGTAGACCGCACTCGCCTTCTTCAAATACTCACGCCAGTGGTCGGCATCGATCTCTTTATCCTTCAAAGGACGGATATCGACTGCTTCGGCACTAGGAGCTTTTTGAAAGGAGGGAAGACTACGGTTCTGATCGAGAAAACTCACGTCCCGTGATTTTTTGCCATGAAACTTGGCCACCGCCTCACGAAACTTCGAGTCCGTCAGACGCCAGAGCGAAAAGCGAAAGCTATCGATATTGCTATCGATCGGAAATTCGAAAAGCTCGGCCTGCTCCTGCTCTTCCTGAGTCTCGTCGAGACCGCCCTTGCTCGTCTGATCATAGCCGTAGGTGCCGACCCGTACTTCGGTGTAACAGCTGCGGCGCTTCTCAAGCTTATCCTGATAAAGCGCACCATAGCGGGCTGCCAAAGCCAAAGCTTCGGTGTCGCGAATCAGGTAACTGATAAAATAAGGCTTGGGATGACGAGGAGCGCGAAGGGATCGCATCGATCGATTCAGTTCAGCGTGCATCGCCTGGATGAGTTGCTGGCATTGGGATCGATTCATCAAAGGCTCTCGTATCTAGGTGCGCAAAGAGGGTCAAGTGGTCCCGGCTGCGCTGAGCCGTGGAACCTTGATAATTTACCTGACCCACAGCGGGAAGTCTTCAAGGAACGCGGTGATTGATCGTGATCTTAAGGTCTTTTGTGCCAAAACTGACGTGTTCCACAATCGCTGTCAAATCCCCAGGCTGATCAACCCCGGCTGTACCGTCTTTATCGATACGAACCTTAACGCGCATTTGCTGCGGTGGCGCTGCATCCGGATTCATCATGCGAAGGCTTTCCTTCGTGACAAAGAATGGGATCGGCTGCGAAAGATCGATCGGCATTCTTTCTTTCATCGCACCAAAGGGCATCGGCATAGGATTCGCTTCATCGTTGATGATGACGAAAAGGGTTTCGATACCGGCAGCATCGCCGCGCATTTCTTCAGGAACAGTAATAGTTCCTGTGACAAAAACCGGCGAGGTCTCACCCATATTCAAAGCGGTAAGCATTGCGGCGCCGATAGCTAAAATCACGGCTCCCAATCCCACCCATTTCAAACTCTTCATCTATACTCCTTACTTCTTACGCTTTTTCAAAGATAAAACCATGGTCATCTCGGCGACAACCTCTGGGGAAATACTGGGTACAGTCGCGGTCACATTCAAAAGAGCATCCACTCTTTCACCAGTGGAGATCGCGCGTTCCACAAGATCACGAATGATCTGACCCTGGGTGCAGCTAAAGACGACATCGCCCATCGGCCGCTTCAAAAAATTGCCGGTTGAAGACTTAAAGACGAAATCAACCTTCTCCCGACGCTTCCAGATCAGCTTTACCGCGTAATAAGCGGCAGCAACGTCGGCTCCGATCATGAGCGAGCCAAAGTACATCGATCCCAGATGATTTTTGGTGCGACGACGAAGAGGTATCATCATGCGCAGCGTATCGTCATTGATCTCAAGAATGCGCGGCCGCACAAAGGAGATCAAAGGCACTTTCATAAAGCCGAACGCAAAGAGAAGCAAAGTATCTTGAAAAGTCTCGGGAAAAATTCGTCTAACTGCCCGACCAATGTCCATAAACCTGACGCTCCCGATAGCTTGTACCCATAGACGTTACCTGAGGCCGCCCCAAGAATCCAAGCACTTATGCCCTAAATCGAGGCGAAAAACAAAACCAGCAAATTGGCATGATTACTGCTCTACCTCCCTTCGTGATCAGACGGAGCCCGCTCCGAAATCTCCCCGCACCAATTGAGGTTACTATGCAGACCAGCAAAAGCCGTATCGCCCTGATCCTTGCAAATCCTGATGGTACTGCCGTCAATCCCGGCACGGGAACAGGAACAAATCCTGGAACAGGCACTCCTACCACTCCTGGGACGGGCACAAATCCTGGCACTGTGACTCCGACCAACCCGGGTACAGGCACTCCAATCAATCCGGGCACAGGCGCTGAAGTCTGCAAGGATAAGAGCGGCAAAGCCATTGCTTGCCCAGTAACACCGGAAGATCCTTCGCAGAACCCAGGCCAAAGCTAAACCATTCCTACAAAGCCCCTCGCAGCCTGCCTGCGAGGGGCTTTTTCATTTCCAGGCAAAATCTTTTCTCTAAGCCAAATTGCTTGACAATTATTTTTGACATAGCTACAAAGCGCGAGTTGCCACAATTTAATTCTCTCAGGGATAAAGATATGAACTTTATTGAGCGCTTTTTCGCTTTGATTTTG
>SEDW01000372.1 GCA_004193325.1 Pseudomonadota bacterium
TTCGTGCTCGTTCGCGAGATCATCAAAGTTAAATCCGTTCGTGCGGAAGATCTCACCCACGATGTAGCCTATGCACGCATTGCGAGCTTTCAGGACAACACGGCTGAAGAGCTGAAAGCGATCGTCGAGAAAAAAGCCAAGACTTCGAAAGGTCTCATCCTCGATCTTCGTGACAATCCAGGCGGCCTCCTTGATCAGGCTGTTAAGGTTGTCGATCTCTTCATTGAATCCGGAGTCATCGTCTCGACTGTCGGCCGTACGGAAAAAGATGTTGAGCGCGAATATGCCCATAAAAAAGGGACTTACGCGGATCTTCCTCTCGTCGTCCTCATCAACGGAGGCAGTGCATCTGCTTCCGAAATCGTTGCCGGTGCTCTTCAGGATCATGAGCGCGCCCTTCTGATGGGAACAACATCTTTTGGCAAAGGCTCAGTTCAGACCCTCGTCTCTCTTCCTGACCAATCGGGTTTGAAAATCACCGTTGCGCGCTATTTTACACCCAAAGATCGTTCGATCCAGGCTAAAGGCATTACACCTGACGTTGTGGTTACCTATCAACAAGGCGAAGTGAAGCCTGAGGGCACTCGCAAAGAATCGGATCTCAAAGGTCATATCGAGAGCCACGATTTATCGGATCTCGCCAAGACTTCAGGCATCAGCACTGAGATCGAAGCCTGGCCAGCGGGCGCGAAACAAGACAACCAGCTAGTTGCTGCTTATTCATTCCTGAGAAGTATGCGCTTTTTTGATGGTAAGAAAATGAAGATGCCAGTGACTCGTTAAGAGAAACGGGGCGGGAGAAGAAAAAAAAGAGCGGGCTCGAAAGAGACCCGCTTTTTTTGGCTTTATGCAGAGTAAGAATCGTAATTCTTAAAGGTAATAACATGCTGACCGGCATACTGAGTCGCCAGAAAGCGACGATGACGGGACAGGCAAAAACGTTGATAGTTTTTGTAAGACTTATCGTCGTTGAAGACTTTAATAATCTTCTTACAATCACTGCAAACCATCATCGGGTTATTTTTAGCGTGCATCTGGATAGTCCGTCTGCAGCATTCGAGCAGCTCTGGACATTCGTCTTGCGTTTCGATTGCGACCGTTCCAGGACTTGACTCCGAGCTCAGCTCACTATGTTCATAGTTCATCATCGGATCGACTCCCTTAGTACCAATAAATCCTCGGGCCACGAATCTTACGGTGTAATTGCTTTGTTGGCAAGTTCACATCGCAACCATCCGAACGGGGGATCATACCATGCTCAGGCCCATAAAACTTAGAAAAGTTTCACTCACAGTTCACTCTCATGCAGCGTCGAATCTATCGCGACAGAAGGTGCGTGTAATTCAAGCCTGAGGCCCAGTTGGGACCCTATGTGAGCGATCAGCTCAGCCCTCAATACCTTTATATCTATCACACGTTTAAGCTCTTGCGCCATGGACGTAACACCACGGTCCCGAATACCGCAGGGAATTATTTGTTCGAAGAGTTCAAGCGAGTTGTTCACGTTGAGAGCAATGCCATGCATACTCACTCGTTCACGTATCCGTACGCCAACTGCGCAAATTTTATTCTGCCCAACCCAAACACCGGGATGCTCTGCGTCACAGCGGCTTTCTATTCCGTAAGGCTTTAACGTCGCGATCACGGCACGCATCAAGGCATTCACATAGACGCGTGGCTGAATCTGCAGCTTCACAAGAGGTAGTATGGGATAGACGACCAACTGTCCTGGCATGTGAGCGGTGACTTCGCCGCCGCGGTCCGTGACCACACGATCAATCCCCTGCGCCGCCATCGCCTTCTCATCGATAAGGATCAACTCCGGATCAGCGTGCTTACCCAATGTTAAGACAGGACTATGCTCAAGGCTGATGATGCAGCCCGAGACTCCTCCGTCTAATACTTTTTTGTGATAAAGCTCCTGCGCCTCATAACCTTCCCCATAGGAAACGGTTCCAAGCTCGAGCAGCTTTATGGGCGGGAATTCAGACTTCGCAACTGACATAAAAACTCCAGAGCCTCAATTCGAAACATCGCTTCATCCGGAGTTTTGCCCCAGGCGTAGACTCCATGCCCTTCAAGGACGAGGAGCTTGAGTTCGAGATTGAGCTTCACGTCCTGACCAAGCTTGTCCATATCCTGCGTGTTCGGCAGGGACGGAATCGTAACGTCGATCTCGTGCGTTTTGAAACCAAACGCTTTGAGCATCTCGTTATCAGATAATTTAAAATCTTTGCCGACGAGTGCCGTCGTATGCGGAGGATGCACATGCATCACAGCGCGAGCCGTGGGATCGGCACGATAGACCGCACAATGAAGGGCCGTTTCGTCAGACGGTTTTGCATAACAAGGTTGAACGAGCTCTGCCTTCTGATAATCCACGGGCAGAAAATCTGTCCACTCAAGCATTCCCTTATGTTTGCCACTGGGGCTAACCCAACATAAATCGTCGCCGTCACGCACCGAAAAATTGCCTCCGGTCGCTGGATGCCAAGAGCGATTTGCACTTTGAGTCGCAAGCGCGGTCGTGCGCTTGAGCTCTTGTTTTGCAAGAGCGGAAGGCACTGGTAGCGGATGCACGGCCGGCTTCGACGTTTGCCAAAGAGAAACCATCAGGTGCCTCCAAACATTTTAGGATCACCCACACCAACCCGAACAATCTGCGCTTCACCTTCACTAAAATCGACGATCGTCGATTCCAATGCCGGCAGTTCTTCACCGAGATCAAGCAGGAGATCGATCGCATGACCAAATTCTTCGAAGAGTTCGTAGCCCATCTTGATCGGCTCGCCATTCGCCTGCAGCGGCACAGACGTCGTCGCCATCGGCTTACCGAAGCGCGTAACGAGCTCACGGATCAAAGGACTTTCCGGAACCTTGATACCGACGACAGGACGTTTGTCCTTGATCTGCCGGGGCAGGGATTTATGCCGGCTGAGAATGATAGTGTAGGGGCCGGGCCAGGCTTTTTTCAGAAGGCGATACTGATTGTTATCGATATTGCCGACGGTCGAAGCCATCGAGATATCCGTGCAGATCAAACTGAAAGGCTGATCGCGGGGATGGCCAGGTTTGAGGCGTTTGATGCGGTCGAGCGCTTTGGAACTGCTCGCATCGCAGCCAAAAGCCCAGTTGCAGTCGAGTGGGTAGGCGATGATGCCGTCACCCTCGAGGACCGCCAGGGCTTTTTTCATATCCCGTTCGGAGACGGGATTTATAAAGGTATAAAGATGCTCAGCCATGACTCACACAATTGCTGAAGAGTCTTTGGTTTTATCGAACTTCCGCACTTCGTCGATAGCTATCAGGAGAGCTTCAGGCGGAGTGTGGGGCAATAGACCATGACCCACGTTAAAGATATGTCCGCGCGCCTTTTGGCCCGCTTCAAGAATCCCTCGCACTTTCGAGCGAAGATAAGTTTCCGGAGCAAGCAGCGCCTGCGGATCAAGATTTCCCTGAACGCTGACGTTAAGCCCAAGATTTTCGATGAGAGCGATCGAACGAGGCAGACGGCTGCGCCAGTCGATTGCCAGCACATCACCGTGAAAACCGTTCAATTCAAAGAGCCATTCCTGGGATTGACCGGGATAATAAATGATCGGTCCATCCCACTTGGCTTTGACCGATTCGATCACTTTATTCATGTGTGGAAAGACCATATCGCGATAGTCTTCGGCGGTCATCACGTTGGCCCAGGTATCAAAAAGCATCAAACAGTCGGCACCGGCTTTGACCTGCATCAGCAGGTATTCGCTCGTGACGGCCGCGATGAGTTCCATCAGTTCTTCAAAAACCTGAGGCTGGGTATAACGAAGTCTCTTCACTTCCGTGTGAGTCTTCGAGCCAGCACCTTCGATCATATAGGTCGCAACGGTAAAAGGGGCTCCGGCGAAACCAATCATGGTTTGATCCGGGCGCAGGCCTTTTTTCGTCAAGGTAATTGCATCACCGACATAACCCAGCTCTTTTTCAACGTTCGGATGACGAAGTTTAAAAAGATC